>NZ_JBLTJC010000262.1:0-14729 GCF_048158785.1 Streptomyces colwelliae
GCCCGGGGTGGGGGTGGCAGTGCGGGTGCGAGTGCGGGTGCGTTGTTCATGCGGGTGCTTCCTCCTCGTCCTCTCACATCACGGTCACGACGGCGTCAGTGTTGGTCTGCCCCTGTCAACTGTCAATAGTTTCGGTTTCGAGTACGAAATATTCGCCGCTCGCCGACGCCTGACGAAGCGCCCAATTCCCCAGCTCACAAGCGCAATTGAACGATTCACGTCAGGAGGTCGCCCATGAATCGTCGACAATCAAGATCCGGCCATCGAATGTTTTCGCCCGAATGTTTCGAAGAATTCCCCGATCATGCGGATCGCTATCCCACGGCCGCCGAAGTCACCGGGTCCGCCCGGCAGTTGGTGTCCAGATATCCCGAATCCTGCCGACTGCGCCGGATCGGAAGATCCCGCGCGGGCCGCCCGATCCTGATGCTGTCCGTAGGGCACGGATCGCGTCACGTCCTCGTGGTCGCCGGACCCCACCCCGACGAGCCGGTCGGCGGCGCGACCGCGCTCGTACTGGCGGAGCAAGTGGCGCGCGGAGACCGGCTGTTCGCGGCGACCGACCCCGCCATCGTCACCTGGGACATCGTCCTGTGCCTCGACCCGGACGGCGCGGCCGTGAGCGAGGCCGGAACAGCCGGAACAGAGGGAGCGCCGACCACGGCCACGCCCGCACCACCCACGGCCGACCCCACTCTGCGCGGCTACTACCGCACCACCTACCGCCCGGTCGCCGCCGAGCAACCGGAATGGGCACCGATCGTCGCGTGCCAACTCCCGGAGAGCCGGGCGCTGTTCGAGGTGATCGACGACCTGCGCCCGTTTCTCCAGTGCTCCCTGCACAGCACCGACATCGGCGGCAGCTGGGTCCAGTTGACCCACGACCTCCCCGAACTGGCCGCGCCCTTCCGCGCGTCCGCCGCGGAACTCGGCATCCCCCTCCAGCACGGCACGTACGACGCCCTGTACTGGGACAACCCCGGCCCCGCGGTCTACGTCCTGCCCCCGCCGGACGGCACCGCACGCCTGGCGGCCGGTTCGGAGAACATCGGGGCGTCCACCTGGTGCGCACCCCTGCGGTACGGCGGAGTCACCGCGATCGTCGAAGTCCCCATGTGGGCAAGCGACTTGGCCGAGGATCTGTCCCCGTACCCGGATGCCGGACACGCCCTGCGCGACCTGGCCGGCCTGGTCCTGGACGGTGGCCGCCGGGTGACCGCCGTACTCGAAAAGGCACGCGCCTTCCTGCCACCGCCCGGGCACGACCCGCTCAGACGCGTGCTGGAGTGGATGGCCGACGGCCTCTACGACATGGTCGCCGACTCCTGGGAACCACTCGCCCGCCAGGCCGCCGCCGCGTCGGCCGACGACGACCCACGGCGACCGACGACGGCCCAGATCTCGGCCCTGAACATCGTCGCCCGCCGCCAGCCGATCCGCGCGGCGGGCCTTCTGCTACGACTCCTCCAGGCATCCGACGACAAGGCCGCCCCGGCGCTGTACCGGGAGTTGGACGAACTCTTCACCGCGTGGTGCGCGGACGCCGAAGAGGCCCTGCGGGTGCGCTGGGTACCGGTCCACCACCAGGTGGAACACCAGGCACGTACCGTCCTGGCCGGCGCCGAGAGCGCGTTGAAGTCGCTCCGCTGAACACGTGACGGACCCCGACGGACCCCGACAGACCCAGGATGACCGGGCTCGGCGCCGCGCTCCTCACCGCCGGGCGAGCAGCGCGGCCACCCCGAACTCGAACCGCTCCTCGAACGACGCCGGCGCGAGATGTCCCGCCACGCGGTGGAGCGCGGGATGGGTCGTCTCGGAGATCGCCCGCGCCAGGATGTCGCCCAACGGCCGGTGATCCACGGCCTGTTCCTCCTGCGTGAGCCCCAGCGCGAAGTAGACGACGGCCCACGAGGTCCACGCGGCCTCGCGATCACCCAGGCCGCACGCGAGCAGCGCCTCGACCAGGCTCTCCGCGTAGGCCAGGGTCATGGGCTCGGCGGCGTAGGTGCCGACCACGAGTGCCGCGCCGTCGCGATGGGACAGCAGGGCGCGGCGGAACCGGCGGGCCAGTTCGCGGGCCCGTTCGGCGGGGACTTCCGGCAGGTCGGTGAGCGGGATCTCGCCAAGTACGGCGTCCGCCATCAGCTCCAGCATCCGGGCCTTGGTCTTCACATGCCACTGCACGGTGTTGATCCGCACGCCGAGCCGGTCGGCGACCGCGCGCGTGGACACCGCGTCCAGGCCCTTCTCGTCCAGGAGGTCCAGCCCCGCGCGGATCACCGCGGCCGGATCCAGTCGGTCGCTCTGTTGCTTGTTGGTCACTGACCTAGTTTACTGCACCCGAAGACTCTAGGTCAGCGACCAAGAAATGGGTGATCTCATGGCAGCACAGCGAGCGGCGGCAGAGCGGGTGGCAGCACAGCGGACGGAAACAGCGCAGGTCGTCATCGCCGGAGGCGGCCCCGTCGGCCTCTGGCTGGCCGCCGAACTCCGGCTGAACGACATCTCCGTCACCGTCCTGGAGATCCGCACCGAGATCGACGACCGCTCCAAGGCGCTCACCGTGCACCCGCGCGGCGTCGAGGTGCTGGCCTCCCGCGGTATCCACCAGCGCTTCCTCGACGAGAGCCTGAAGATCTCCACGGGCCACTTCGCCAACCTGTCCAACCGGCTCGACTTCTCCGTCCTGGACACCCCGTTCCCGTACACCCTCTTCATCCCCCAGGCCCGCACCGAGGCGCTCTTCGAGGAGTACGCCCTCGGCCTCGGCGCCACCATCCGGCGCGGGCACCGCGTCACGGGCTTCACCGAGGACGCGGACTCGGTGACCGTCCAGGTCGAGGGGCCGGAGGGGCCGTACGAGATCGAGGCGGAGTACATCGCGGGCTGCGACGGCACCCGGAGCACCGTGCGCGAGGCGGCCGGCATCGGCTTCCCCGGCACGGACTCCCGCTACCTCGGCTGGCTCGGCGACGTCCAGTTCGACAACCCGCCCGCGCCCGGCTTCAACCGCTTCAACGAGCGCGGCGGCCTGATGGTCGTACCGCTGCCCGACGACCGGTGGCGCATCGCCGGCACCAGCCCCGACAGCGAGACCACCGAGTGGCCCGGCGACTTCACGATGGACGAACTGCGGCGGAAGGTCGTCGACATCGCCGGTGACGACTTCGGCATGCGCGACCCGTCCTGGCTCTCCCGCTACGGCAACGCCACCCGCCTGGCCACCCACTACCGGCGTGGCCGCGTCGTCCTCGCGGGCGACGCCGCCCACCAGCACTTCCCCACCGGCGGCGTCGGCATGAACGTCGGTTTCCAGGACTCCTTCAACCTCGGCTGGAAGCTGGCCGCGACGATCGACGGCTGGGCCTCGGACGGCCTGCTGGACAGCTACCACACCGACCGCCACCCGGTCGGCGAACAGCTGATGGAGCACAGCCGTGCGCAGACCTACCTGTTCCAGGCCTTCGCACCCGAGGGCCTGGCCCTGCGCGACCTGCTGAGCCGGATGATCCCCGAGTCGCGGGAGTTCAGCGACGTACTGGCCGGCCGCCTGACCGCCCTCGACGTCGCCTACCCGAGCACCGACCCCGCGGCCCACCCGGTGACCGGCACCCGCGCCCCCGACCTCCCCCTCGTCGACACGGACGGCACCCTGTTCGGCGCGCTGCGGGCGGACTCGTACGTCCTGCTCGACTTCACGCCCGACGGCGCGCTCGCCGACCGCGCCCGGCAGCGGATCACCGTGCACGCCGGGGCACCGGACCACACGCGGCCCGCGTGGTCGGACGTACGCGCCGCCCTGGTCCGCCCCGACGGACACGTCACGTGGGCCTGGACGGAGGAGGACGACACGAAGCTGGCAGCGCGGGTGGACGCGGTCGTCACCACGGCCCTCGGCCTCTAGGAAGGACCGGATCATGGATCTCGGACTGAAGGAAGGACCGTACTCATGGATCTCGGACTGAAGGACAGGGTGTACGTCCTCACCGGCGGCACGCGCGGACTGGGCTACGCCGTCGCCCGCGAACTGGTCGCCGACGGCGCCAAGGTGGTCGTCACCGGCCGCGACGAGAAGCGCGCCGCCGAGGCGGCGGCCGAGCTGGGCCCGAACGCGGCCGGAGTCGCCGTCGACAACTCCGACCCCCGGGCACCACGCCAACTGATCGCCACCGCAAGGGAGTTGTTCGGCGGCTTCGACGGCATCCTCGTCAGCGTCGGCGGCCCGCCCGCGGGCGACGTGGCGGCCACCACCGACGAACAGTGGCAGGCGGCGTTCGAGTCGGTGTTCCTGGGCGCGGTACGGCTGGCCCGAGCGGCGGCGGCGGAGTTGCGGCCCGGCGGCACCATCGGCTTCGTCCTCTCCGGCACGACCCACGAACCGGCCCCGGGCATGGCCATCTCCAACGGCCTGCGCCCCGGCCTGGCCGGCTTCGCCAAGTCCCTGGCCGACGAACTGGGCCCCCGCGGAATCCGCGTCGTGGGCCTCCTCCCGGGCCGCATCGCCACGGCCCGGATGCGCGAACTGGACGGCCTCTCCCCCGACCCCGACGCCCGGCGGACCGCCAACGAGTCGGCGATTCCGCTGCGGCGGTACGGGACGCCGGAGGAGTTCGGGCGGGCGGGCGCGTTCGTGCTGTCACCGGCGGCGTCGTACGTCACCGGAGTGATGGTGTCGGTGGACGGCGGGGCCCGGCGCGGCTTCTGACGGCGTGCAGGCACGGGGCGCGGGGGCGCTTGACCGGTTCCCCGCGCCCCTTGGCGTGCGCCCGCCCGGGAGGGAGTACGCCCGGAGCCGAAGCCGGGGCACGGCACGACCGAAACCCGTACCGGCCGAAAACCGTCAAACGGTTCTCGCCGAAAAGCAGCCAACGGACCCCGGAATGGGCACAATTGGGATTGTCGGCAGTTCTGCTCACATAAGGGGGAATGAGCGGTGACGCGTGTCGTAGGCATCGACCTCGGGACCACGTACTGCGCGGTGGCGGTGGCGGACCGTTCGGGAAGGCCGTCCATCGTCCGCAACCGGGAAGGCGAGAACATCACCCCGTCCGTGGTGATGTTCCAGGGCGACACCGTCGTCGTCGGCTCCCAGGCGAAGCGGTCCGCGGCCACGGCTCCCGACCACGTGGTGCAGTTCGTCAAGCGCTACATGGGGGAGACCAACCCCGTCTACCACTCGGAGTCCGGTACGCCGTACCGCCCCGAGGAGATCTCCGCCCTGCTGCTCAAACGCCTCAAGGAGGACGCCGAGATGATGCTCGGCGAGCCCGTCGAGCAGGCGGTCATCACCGTACCCGCGTACTTCGACGACGTCCGGCGCAAGGCGACGCAGGACGCCGGGCGGCTCGCCGGCCTCGACGTGCTGCGCATCGTCAACGAACCCACCGCCGCCGCGCTCGCCTACGGCCTCGACCAGGCCTCCGGGGACGGCGAGGGTGCCGCGGAGATCGGCACCGTGCTCGTCTACGACCTGGGCGGCGGCACCTTCGACATCACCGTCATGCGGGTCGAGGACGGCGACTACACGGTGATCGCCACCGACGGGGACCGCAACCTCGGCGGCTTCGACTGGGACGGCGCGCTGATGAACCACCTCAACGGCGCGTTCATGGCCGCGGGCGGTCCGGACCTCAACGACGACAGCGGTTTGCAGGCCGAGTTGCGCGACAAGGCGGAGATCGCCAAGCGGACGCTCTCCAACGCCCCGCAGTCCGTCGTCGTGCTCTCCGCGGGTGGCCGCCACGAGCAGATCCGGGTGACCCGCGAGAAGTTCGAGGAGATCACCGCCGATCTCCTCGACCGCACCCGCGTCATCACCGAGGGCGTGCTGGAGGACGCCGGGCTCGGCTGGGCCGACATCGACCGGCTGCTGCTGGTCGGCGGCTCCACGCGGATGCCCATGGTGCAGGAGCTGATCCAGCGGCTCGCCGGAAGAGAGCCGGAACGCGGCATCGCCCAGGACGAGGTGGTCGCGCTCGGCGCCGCGCTGATCGGGCTGGACGCCGCGGTGCGTGCCGAGGAGGCGCAGCAGAAGCGGAAGTACGTCGGCAGCGGGGCGACCGTCGACTCCGCCCCCGGCGACGGCCTGGCCCGCCTCACCAAGGGGAAGGTGAAGTCCATCAAGGACGTCACCTCGCAGTCGCTCGGCATGATCGCGGTCCGCGACGACAACCACGACCTCGAGTACAACGCGGTGATCATCCCGCACAACACGCCCGTGCCGGCGAAGAAGAGCGACACCTTCCACACCCTCGTCGACCAGCAGAGCCGGCTCAAGGTCCAGGTGACGGAGGGGGACGACGAGGATCTGGCGTATGTGAAGACGGCCGGCGAGGGCACCATCGACATCCCGCGGTACCCGATGGGCGCGCCGTTCGAGGTGTCGTACTCCTACGACGTCGACGGCGTCATCCACGTCGAGGTGAAGGACGTCACGACGGGCAAGTGGCTCGGCGAGTTCGAGCTCGAACGCCCCGACAACCTGAGCCCCGCCGAGCTGGCCGAGCTCGGTGACCGCGTCGCCCGCATACCGACCCTCTAGGTCCCGACCCTCCAGCGGGAGCCGGCAGCGATGACGACCGACGACATTCCTGACTACTACGCGGAGTTCGAGATCGAACGGTCCGCGACTGAGGACAAGGTCCGCAAACAGCTCGACCAGGCCTCCCGCACCTGGTCGGGCCGGGCGAGCCGGGCCCCCGACGACACCAGGCGACGGGAGGCCGAGGACAAGGTGAAGCTGATCTACCGGGCGCGGGAGGAACTGCTCGACCCCGCCCGGCGCCACGCCTACCACCGCAGGCTGGACCAGGCGCGGCAGCGCCCGCGCGCACCGGAGCCGACACCCGAGCCGACACCCGGACCGCAGACGCGGACCCAGCCGCACCTGCAACCCACCCTGGGCGGCCGGGACTGGGTGGGACACGCCCGCACGCTGATCGGCCAGGGCAACACCGAGGGCGCGCTGTACGAACTGCGGCAGGCCGTGCACTACGACGACGGCAACGGCAACGCCTGGCGCCTGCTCGGTGCCGTCCACGCCTCCCAGGGTCTGTGGAACGACGCGTTGCAGGAGTTCCAGCGGGCCCTGGCGCTGCACCCCCGCGACGCGCTCACCCACACCCTGATCGCCCAGGTGCACGAGAAACTCGGCAACACCACCACCGCCGCCAACTGGCATCTGGCGGCGGCCGGGCTCGCGCCCGACGACACCGAGGTGCGGGTCACCGCCGCCAACAGCCTTTACCAGGCAAAGCGTTACGACGAGGCGCTGAGCAACTACGAGCAGGCTCTGGCGGAGCGGTCCGGCAACCCGGCCGTCCGCGACCAGATCGGCCGGATCTGGTCGCTGCGCGCCGAGGGCGCCATGGTCTGGCACCCGGTCAGACAGCGGTACGTCATCGCCTCGGAGAACAGCGTCTCGATGGTCACGCACTGCGTGGACCAGGCGCTGGCCGTGGGCATCTCGGACCCCGGACTCGTCACCCGCCTGAACGGCTACCGGGCGGAGGCGGACATGGCACCCGCCAAGACCTGGCGCTGGCACAAGAGCATGGCCGTGATCATGGCCGTCTGTCTCATGTTCGCGTGGGTGTCGACGACGCTGGCCGTGCTGTCCGTGGCCGGGTTCTTCCTGCTGCCGCTCGTGATGGGAGTCAAACCGCGCTGGCAGCACGCGTACAACGACCTGCCCCCGCACCTACGGCCGCAGACCAGGAGCTTCTCATGACCACTCCACCGCACGCACCCCAGCCGGAGACACCGCCCGTCCGCCAACCAGAGGCACCGCCCTTCCCCCAGCCCGCGGAGCCGGCCGAGCCGCCACCCGGCCCGGCGGCGCGGCCCGACCCGGCGGCGCGGCCCGACCCGTTCGCCGTCGTGGCCGACGCGGTCGACGGCATGCGCGACGAACTGGCCGCCCTCGGCGACCAGTTCCGCCGCCGGCTGCTCAACGACCGGGAGGTCCGCCGAAGTCTCGACGGACTGCTCACCGAGCTCGACCACGCACACCAGGCCGCCGAAGGCCGCGTCGTACAGCCCCTGCTCTACGACCTCGTACTCCTCGTCGACCGCATCGAGCGGCAGGCCGCGCAGGACGACTCCTTCGTCGGCTCCGTCGCGGCGGAGCTGCTCGCCCTCCTGGAGAAGTACGGCATGACCCGCATCCCCGTCACCCGCAGCCCGTTCGACCCCGAGACACAGGAGGCCGTCGGGGCGCTCGCCGCACTCTCCCCGGAACAGAGCGGAGAGGTCGCCGAAGTGGTCCGACACGGCTACCGGATGGACGCGCGCATCGTGCGCCCGCAACAGGTCCGCGTCTACACCGAGCGGTGAGCACCGACTGGACGAGCACTGTCCACGCTCGGCCCGGTCGGCGGCGGCGACACGTGGGCGCCCGACGGGGAGAGCACGGAGATGAGGCCCCGGCGGACAGCGGAGTCCACCGGATCCGCCGCATCCACGTGCTCCCCACGACAGGATCCAGCCGACGACGGCCAACGCAGGACCGTCAGTCGGAGACCCGGCGTCCCCTCCAGACCAGAATCGCCTCGCCCATGAGCGCGAGGATCACCAGCACTACACAGCATCCGAAACCCAGCAGCCCGGCCGCGACCACGTAGAGCGAACCCGGGTCCGTGCACGCCCAGCTGGACGAGCAGTTGACGGTCCCCGGGTCCGCCCGCGGCCCCAGCGCGAGCCAGCCGATGACGACACAGAGCACGGAGACCACGGCCGCGCCGGACAGCAGGACCCACCGGACCCACCGGGCGCCCCACCACGACAGGATCCATCCCACGACGATCACCGCCGGCAGGATGAACACGTAACCGGGGACTATGCCCACTGTGAATCTCTCCGCGACATCGACGTGAGGCCGGTCTGCCGCTGGGTGATGTGGTTGCCCATGTCGATCAACCCTACGGTCGGGTGCTTGACGGTCGGCAGGTCACCCGTCGGCTTCCGAGTGCTCACCTCCAGGCCGAGGTCGAGCCGGTCGCCGGACCTGAGCTTCACGCGCGTGGTCCAGCGGGTCTCGAACAGCGACGCGGTCCGGGTGTCCGAGACGAGCCGTACCCCCGCGTCGTACGCCTTGTCGTTGAGCCGGGCGCTGACGATCCTGACGTCGGAGACGACCTGCGGGTCCAGCGCGACGGAGAAGGACGCGGCCACGGGAGCGGCGCCCGGTCCGACGCTGCTCAGCGTGATCCGCGCCGGGTAGTAGTACCACCGCTCGCCGTTCGCCCATTCGAAGCGGTTCCACACACCGCTGATCTCCAGACCCCACGGCGTGGCGACTCCGCCGAAGGTGTGCGGACGTCCGGGCTGGAGGCTCCGCCGGTCGGTCGGGCTCACGTTCTTGTGGTGCACGGCCGCGGTGGCATGGGCGGGCCCGGCGACCAGGTCGTACGGGTAGAGCACGGGGAACGCGGTCCCCACGACGACCACCGGGTCGCTGCCAGCGGGCAGTGCCTCGGTCAAGGTGACCGTGCAGGCGGTGGCCGAGGTCTTGGGGTCGGTGGTGACGGCGCTCGTGGCGCGCAGCCGGCGGTCGCCCACGGTGGCGACGGCCTCGGGCAGCGGTGAGTACAGCCGGGGGTCGTAGCTGATGGCCACCTGGGTCCCGGCCGGCAGATCCGTGCCCGGGTGCTTGACCTGCACGGCCAACTGTCTGGGGAACGCGGCCGGTTGGACACCGACACCCGGTAGAACGGCGACCGGGCTCGCGCCGACCGGGACCAGTTCCACGCCGGCGGCGGCCGCGGTGTCGGCCCACGCCGGGCCCAGACCGGCGACGGTGACCGCCGCGACGCCCAGCGTCACACCTCCGAGTACCAGGACCTGCCGACGGCTGACCTTCGGGTCGAACATGTCACATCCTCGATTCGTCATGCGCAGTACTGGACGATGGCGTCCTTGAAGGCGTCCGCCACACCGGACAGCGCCGTGTCGGACATGGACCCCGGTGTCGGGCAGCTCACCGATTTCGTCGTCTTGATCCAGAAGGCGTCCCGGATGCCGGCCATCTCCGGGTCGGCGGCGTCGCTGGTCATGGCGCTCATGGCGGCGGCCGCCACCGTCGCGGGCGAGCTGCCGAAACGGATCGAGTAGAACGTCGCCCGCCGGTCCGCGGCCGCGGTGGGCGACGCGTAGCCGGCCTTGAAACCCGTCGACAGCGGCTGACCGGAACCCTGCTTGACGGGATAGCCCAGCACATAGGCGTCCATGTCGGCGAGGAGGTCGTCGAGCGAGAAGTACGTGCTGTCGCCCTTGGCTCCGATCTGCTCCGCGGCGTAGGTGTACGCCTGGTCGTCGGAGAGCCCGCTCAGATAGAACTGCGCCAGCACGCTGACGAGATCGCCGCCCCAGCTCCCGAAGTCGGTCATGTTGGACGACGTGAGGTCACCCGGGATCCCGCTGGTGATGACGGCGCCGCAGGACGCGCCGAAGTGGTCGACGTCGGAGTCCCACAGCAGACCGGGGTCGCGCAGCGGGCCCGCGTACGGCTCGTCGGGATAGGTGTTCACGAAATCGATGAAGCCCTGGTCCAGTTCACCGAAGACCTCGTCGGAACCCGTGAACACGTACTGCGACGTACGGGCCCGGAGGTACTGCGCGACCAGTTCCTGCGCGGACCGGCCGGTGTGCCCCTGGTCGATCCACTGGCCGGCCCTGGCCTCCACCCAGATCAGGTACGTGTAGAAGGCGTCGTTGGGATCGCGCGGCCGGGTCACGCTGTCGATGCCCGGGTCCATGCCGGAGGCGATGTCGTTGTCGATCTCCACCGCGCCGCTGGTGCCGGAGGCCAGCGTGAAGTCCTTGATCTGGTCGAAGGCCCAGTTGTCGGGGAGCGGATAGCCGAGGTTGCCGCTGTAGCCGGTGGACATGCCGCTGACGAAGCTTCTGGTGGTGAGGCCCTCGGCCGCGAGGCGGATACAGGTGTTGCGGCATCCGTACACACCGATCGCGTACTGGCTGCCCATCGCGGCCATGCCGTTGCTGACACCTTGGAAGTGCGGAATGATCGCGCTGGTGATGTCGTCGTCCGTCGCGTCGAAATCGACCGAGAAATAGATGACGGTGCCGTACGGGATACCGAACGAGATCGCTGTTTCGGCCGCGTCGTTTCCGGCTGCGACACCTTGCGGGTAACTGAAGTCGATGAGCGCGTTTCCCTCGTCCTGATAGATCGGGAAGAGGGAGAGGCCGTTGTCGAAGATGAGCGCGATCTCGGAGTCGGTCAGAACCTTGCTCGTGCCGCCTATGAGGTAACGGCCGACCGTCGTGTACCCGTTGCTCTTCACCGTCTGGATCGTCGTCGCGTTCAGCGGATACATGCAGTCGAACGCGGTGCCTGCGCGGTCCGGGTCCCCGGTCGAGACCAGCAGCGACATCCAGGTCTCGTAATCGGCGGCGCCGGTGGCGTCGAGCGAGCAGAACTTCTGGAAAGCCGTCACCGTGGCCGCCAGCTCGGAGGTGAACGTCCCGCCGCCGTCCCCCCAGTGGTTGTCGTAGTTGTTGAACGCGACCGCGCACTGGAACAACCCGACCCATCCGCCGTCGCCGGAGTCCTGCGAGCCGCTGGAAACGTACGCGGTCGTCTTCAGCGCACCTTCGGTGGTCGGGCCGAGCGAGCCTGTGACCTGGCTGTCCGTCAGGCCCATCTGGTACTGGATGGCCAGGACCAGGGCCTGCTGGACATTGCGGGAGAAGTGGCCGTCGCACGGCCCGATGAAGAACTGGCCCCTCCCGTAGTAGGCGTCGTTGAGCCAGCGCTGGCAGGTCTGGATCATGCTGGAGCCGCCGGACGTCAGCACGTACGCGTCCATGGTCAGCAGTGCCTTGAAGACCTTCGGCTCCACGTTGTAGAGCTGGGAGTCGGGCACCTCCGGACCCGGCAGGCCCATGTCCGACACCAGCGCGGTCAGGCCGGCGCCGGTGGACACGTTGAAGCCGCCGTCGATGTCGCCGCCGCTGTAGCCCTTGCAGTAGAGGGCGGCCTCCGCGATGGTCCGCATGTTGATGTTGGCGGAGTCCCGCCCGACCGGGCCGTAGGCGTTCAGATCGGCCCATGTCGTCGGCCCGAAGCTGTCGGACAGGGCGGTGATGCCGAGCTCGTGCTGCAGGGCCCGGGTGAGGCAGTAGATCGTCGCCCAGCCCGTCATTCCATTCTCTGTGCACGGGTTGTACCCAGATACGCCTGTGTATGTTGCATTAACCCATTGCTGTGCTTTGAGAACCATCTGATCCATAGGGTGGCCCTTCTCCATGCCGGTGAGCCGATGCGCATGAAGATGACAGCCCGTCCCATCGCCGTCCCATCGCGGCCCCATCGCCGGTGGGCGGGTGTCAAGGAATTCCCAAAGAGTCCCAAAGAGTCACCCTCGGGCGCAAAGGAGAATCCTGCGCCGCATATACTTTCGAAGGCGCGGACGCGTGATGTGATCGGCATTTGGCGCGCCTTTTGGCTCCGCTACCCTGCCGAAAGGACGACCGATGCCCGACTTCGGGATTCTCGGGCAGCCCCATGCCGAGCCTCTCCGGTCCAGTATCGGCGTGAACCGCAGGCGCGAGTGGGTCATTCTTTCCGCTCTGATGACACGACCGAACGCATTCATCTCCACGAATACGCTCATCGACGCGCTGTGGGACGACGGTCCCCCGCGGACGGCACGTGAGCAGGTGATGAACTGCCTCGGGTCCATTCGCCGCGCGATCGCGTCCTCGTGCACGGGAGAGGTGTCCCTCGACCGGGTTCGGGACGGATACGTGTTCGCCATCGAGGCCGAACGGATCGACCACGTCGTGTTCTCCCGGCTCTGCGCCGAGGCGGAGTCGGCGAAGGCGCTCGACCGGCCGGAGGCGAGTCTCGGACTGTACGAACGCGCGCTGGCGCTGTGGCGCGGCGGCGTCTACGACGGGCTCGACATGCCGAGCTTCGCCTCATACGCGGCAGCTCTGGAGGAGCAGCGGGCGATCGCGGCCGAGGAGTACTTCGCCCTGTCGATCGCGACCGGCAACGGCAGCGGAGTGATCCCGCGTCTATTCCGGCACGTCGGGGAACACCCGCTCCGAGAGCGCGGAGTCGCCCTTCTGATGTCGGCGCTGCACGACGAGGGGCGCACCCATGACGCCCACGCGGTCTACGCGCGTCTCGTCCACCGGCTCGGCGAGGGACTCGCGGTCGGCCCGAGCCTCGAGGTCCGCCGAACCCTGGACGCGATCCTCAACGGCGCGAGTCCGACTCCCAGGACCAGGGTCGACGCGCTCTCGGACAACGGCAGGACCGTTGATTACCGAGTCATTTTGGTAAGAGGTGGAGTCCAGTAACGAGAAAGGCCCTAACCAAATCGGTTAGGGCCTTTTCTATGGTGCGCTCGCTTAGCTGGCCGATTAAATCTGATGTCACACGTTGAACCGGAACTCCACGACATCCCCGTCCTGCATCACATAATCCTTGCCCTCCATACGGGCCTTCCCCTTGGCCCGGGCCTCCGCCACCGATCCCGTCTCCACCAGGTCGGCGAAGGAGATGACCTCCGCCTTGATGAAGCCCTTCTGGAAGTCGGTGTGGATGACGCCGGCGGCCTCGGGGGCGGTGGCGCCCTTCTTGATGGTCCAGGCGCGGGATTCCTTGGGGCCTGCCGTGAGGTAGGTCTGGAGGCCGAGGGTGTCGAAGCCGACGCGGGCCAGGGTCGTCATGCCGGGCTCCTCGACGCCGACCGACTCCAGGAGCTCCATCGCTTCCTCGTCGTCGAGCTCGGCGAGGTCCGCCTCCAGCTTGGCGTTGAGGAAGATCGCCTCGGCGGGGGCGACCAGGGCGCGCTGTTCGGTCTTGAAGTCCTCGTCCACCAGCTCGTCCTCGTCGACGTTGAAGACGTAGAGGAAGGGCTTGGTCGTCAGCAGGTGCAGGTCGTGGAGGAGTTCCTCGTTGCCGGAGCCCTGGACGATGCCCTGCGAGAAGAGCGTGTCGCCCTTCTCCAGGATCTCCTGCGCCGCCTCGACCGCCGCGACCTTCGGGCCGATGTCCTTCTTGATGCGCGACTCCCGCTGGAGGCGCGGCAGGACCTTCTCGATGGTCTGGAGGTCGGCGAGGATCAGCTCGGTGTTGATCGTCTCGATGTCGTCCTTGGGCGAGACCTTGCCGTCGACGTGGACGACGTTCTCGTCCTTGAAGGCGCGGATGACCTGGCAGATCGCGTCGGACTCACGGATGTTCGCGAGGAACTTGTTGCCCAGGCCCTCGCCCTCCGACGCGCCCTTCACGATGCCCGCGATGTCGACGAAGTCGACCGTCGCCGGGAGGATCTTCTGCGAGGAGAAGATCTCGGCCAGTTTCGTCAGGCGCGGGTCGGGGACGCCGACCACGCCGACGTTCGGCTCGATCGTGGCGAACGGGTAGTTGGCCGCCAGCACGTCGTTCTTGGTCAGGGCGTTGAACAGGGTCGACTTGCCGACATTCGGCAGACCGACGATTCCGATCGTGAGCGACACGTTGCGACTTCCCGTACGTGAGTGGCGTGAGAGCAGTGGAGGGGACCGGCTGGGGCCGTGGAGCCCGGGGCCCGGGGCCGATCCATCAGTCTACGGCGTGGGCCGCGCCCTCCCGGCTCCGCGTCGAACACGTGGCCAAGCTCTGCCCATCGGCGTGTCTGAGGACCTATTCGGCACATAAACCGACCTAAGTTGGTCCGGTGGAGCAACACAGGACACGACCCCCACAGCCC
>NZ_JBLTJC010000263.1:0-14652 GCF_048158785.1 Streptomyces colwelliae
CGGCGGCGTCCACCTCGGCGGCCGAGCGGGCCAGCGCGACCTGGGTCGAGGGCTTCTCGCCCACGGCCTGCCCGCGGCGGTCGACGCGGGAACCGGTTCGCGCGATCCAGGCCCGCAGCGCGCCCCGCCCTCCGGAGGGCACACCGGCCCCCGCGGAACTGGCCAGAATGGCGCGCTCCGGCCTGGCCGGAGCCGCCCGCGTCGCCCACTGGGCCGACGCCGCACTACGCCCCGGCCGTGACAGCGCGAGCCCCGACGGCAAGGGCACCCTCTCCGACTCGACCGCCGAACTCGCGGCCGAGGACCTGGGCCTGACCCCGGCTCAGGTCCGCGCCGACTGGGACACCGCCCGTCTCGCCGGCCTCGTCGAGGTGCACGGCGACAGCGCCCGCCCCGGCTGGCGGCTGCGCGCCTGGGACCGCGACGACAGCGCCGTACTGCGCGGCTGGGTCGCTCTCTTCGACGCCTGGTCGCTCGCCCACCCGGAACCCCGGGAGCACGAGCCCTCAGCCGTCGCCGAGGTCGTCTCGGCCATGCCTCAGGTGCTCTCCTTCCTCCAGCTGTCCGCCGGCCCCGTCCCCGTCGAACAGCTCCTCGACCTCCTCGGCCAACGGGTCACCGAACTGCGCACCGAACGCTGCGAGATCCCGTACGGCCCCCAGCCCGAACCCGTCCAGCAGTCCCCGGCCGCCGACACCTCCATCGACACTCCTCTCGACCCGCTCCTCGACTGGGCCCTGCACGCCCTCGCCTCCGTCGGCGCCCTCACCTACGGCGACGCCCAGGCCACCCTCACCCCGCTCGGCAGCTGGGCGGTCTGGGTCAAGCTGGAGCAGATCTGCGTGGCCGCGCAGAGTCCCGCCGGGAACATCGAGCAGTCCGCCGAGGACATGCTCCGCGGCTGCTCCCAGCTCCGCCCGAACGCCGCCCGCGCCGAGTACCGCGCCTGGCTCGCCGCCCGCACCGTGGGCACCGCGGTCGGCCAGCTGATCGACGCCGCCCGCGGCGAGGACGCCCTGCTGCGCGGTCTCGCCTTCGAGGCGCTGCGCGTCGTCGGCGCCCCGGCCGAGCCCGACGTCCGCGCCGTGGCCGACGAGGCGACGCTGCGGCCGTACGCCCTGCTGTGGCTCGCCGAGCACGACGGGATCGACCCGGAGGACGCCCACGAGGTCCTCACCCGCGAAGAGGCCACCTGGTTGTGGGTCGACAGCGCCGCCGCCGTCGCCGACCACGGGGAGGCCCCGCTGCTGGTGCGCCACCTGGAGTCCGCGATCCAGCCGACCGTCCCGATGCTCCTCGACGAGGTGCGTGCCGTAGGCCATCCCCGCACCGTGCAGGTCCTCGTCGCGCTCGCCGCCGCCCACCCCGACCCGGCCCTTGCCAAGGCCGTACGCCGGGCGGCCTTCCAGGTGCACACGGGGGGAAGCTAGGCGCGAAGCCAGGCGCGGTCAGATCCCTATTTCCGGAGCGTATGTACCGAAGCTCCAGATGTTGCCCTCGGCGTCCCGGGCCATGTAGTCCCGCGATCCGTAGTCCTGGTCCGTCGGGGGCATCAGGATCTCCGCGCCGTGCTCCACGGCCCGCCGGTGATGGGCGTCGACGTCGTCCACGACGATGTACACCCCGGCGGGACCCGCGCTCTTCATCGCCTCGTCGAAACGGCCGCCGCGGCCCTTGGAGCCGAGCATCACCGCGCCGTTGCCCTGCACCAGCTCGGCGTGCATCACCGAGCCGTCCTCGCCCTCGTACACCGCCAGCTCGGTGAAGCCGAAGGCCTCCGTGAGCTGCCGGATCGCCGCCTTCGCGTCCGCGTACAGCAGGGACGGGTAGATGCTCGGACGCCCGCTGTCCTTGCCTGCCATGCCGATCACTTCCTTGTGCATCGGGTGTTTTTCGATGTTCTGAGTGCTTTCGACGAGTCTTGCACCCGCCACTGACAACGCCCCGCGAGCTGGGCACAGGGACCGGCGGACCACCGCCGCGCCGTCAGCGGAAGGTGTTGCACTGCGCCATGTCCCCGGTCCGGTACCCCTGGTAGAACCACTGCTGCCGCTGCGCCGCCGACCCGTGCGTCCAGCTCTCCGGCGTCACCCGGCCCTGGAACCGCTCCTGGATCCGGTCGTCGCCCACGGCCGCCGCCGCGTCCAGGCCGTCCTTGATGTCGGCGTCCGTGAGGCTGGTGATCAACGGCCGCCCGGTCGACTCGTCGTTCGTGGTGGTCGCGTGGTGCGCCCAGACCCCGGCGTAGCAGTCCGCCTGTAGTTCCACCTTCACCGCGTTGCTGTTCGCACCGGTCCGCCCGTCCTGCGACCTGCCGAGCGTGCCCATCAGGTCCTGCACGTGGTGCCCGTACTCGTGCGCCACTACATAGGCCTGCGCGAACGGCCCGCCGCTGGAGCCGAACTTCGTCCGCAGTTCGTCGAAGAACCCCAGGTCCAGATAGACCTTCCGGTCGCCGGGGCAGTAGAACGGCCCCACCGCGGAGGTCGCCGTCCCGCACGCGGTGGCGACCTGCCCGCTGAAGAAGACCGTCGGCGACCGCGTGTACGTACCGCTGCGCCGCCGGAACTCCTGCGTCCAGAAGTCCTGCACGCTGTTGACCACCGCCACGATCCGGCAGTCCTCCTTGGTGTTCGCGTCCTGCCCGGTACGGCAGGTCGACTGCACCTGGGCCAGCGAGGACGCGGTGGCCGCCGGGGAGTCGCTGCCCGACGACAACCCCAGGTTGTCCGGACCGACGCCGAAGAAGAGCCCGAGCAGCAGCGCGACCAGCCCCGCGAGGCCACCGCCCACGGTCGCCCGGCCACCGGGAATCCGGCTGCCGCGCACGTCCTGCACCTCGGAGGTGTCCAGATTCGCGTCGTCGTCGAACTGCATGGCGTCATCCTCGCCCGCCGCTCCCGGCAGGGCGCCGGACGACGGGCCGAACGGGGGACGCCCCGGCCCCGCCCACCGAGCCCGCATGCACGCGCGTGCCGTTCCTGTGCGCGGTGGGTCGTTACGTCAGCCCGCACGCACGCGTGCCGTACGTCACGGTCCGGCGCCGCTCGTCTCCCGGCACAGGACCGCCCCGCCCAGCTCACCGCCGTGGACGACCGGTACTGGATCACCCCGGGCCGCCCACCCCGCGGCGACGACCCACCGCGCACAGGAAAAGCGCTTGCACGGCCCCGTTAGACTTGGCCCATGGCCATTCTCCTCGCGCATTAGACGGCGGGAACGTCCTCAGCCGCCCCTTCCGCCTACGACCCCGCTCTGGAGTCTGACCGTGATCTCCGCCTCCGGTATCGAGCTGCGCGCCGGTGCCCGCGTCCTCATCGAGTCCGCCACCTTCCGTGTCGCCAAGGGCGACCGCATCGGTCTCGTCGGGCGCAACGGCGCCGGCAAGACCACCCTGACCAAGGTTCTGGCCGGCGAGGGCCAGCCCGCCGGCGGCACCGTCACCCGCTCCGGCGAGGTCGGCTACCTCCCGCAGGACCCCCGCACCGGCGACCTGGACGTGCTCGCCAGCGACCGCATCCTCTCCGCGCGCGGCCTGGACACCCTGATCCGCAAGATGCGCGAGAACGAACAGCGCATCGCCAACGGCAGCGGCGCCACCCGCGAGAAGGCCATGCGGCAGTACGAGCGCCAGGAGACGGAGTTCCTCACCAAGGGCGGGTACTCCGCCGAGGCCGAGGCCGCCACCATCGCCGCCGCGCTGAACCTGCCCGACCGCGTGCTCGGCCAGCCGCTCCACACCCTCTCCGGCGGTCAGCGCCGCCGTATCGAGCTGGCCCGGATCCTGTTCTCCGACGCGGACACGCTCCTGCTCGACGAGCCCACGAACCACCTCGACGCCGACTCGATCGTCTGGCTGCGCGACTACCTGAAGACGTACCGCGGCGGCTTCATCGTGATCTCCCACGACGCCGACCTCGTCGAGACGGTCGTGAACAAGGTGTTCTATCTGGACGCCAACCGCGCCCAGATCGACGTCTACAACATGGGCTGGAAGCTCTACCACCAGCAGCGCGAGGCCGACGAGAAGCGCCGCAAGCGCGAGCGGCAGAACGCCGAGAAGAAGGCCGCCGCGCTGCACTCGCAGGCCGACAAGATGCGCGCCAAGGCCACCAAGACGGTCGCCGCGCAGAACATGGCCAAGCGGGCCGACCGGCTGCTCGCCGGGCTCGACGCGGTGCGCGTCTCCGACAAGGTCGCCAAGCTGCGCTTCCCGGAGCCCTCGCCCTGCGGCAAGACCCCGCTCATGGCGGAGGGCCTGTCGAAGTCGTACGGCTCCCTGGAGATCTTCACCGACGTCGACCTGGCCATCGACAAGGGCTCGCGCGTCGTCATCCTCGGCCTGAACGGCGCCGGCAAGACGACCCTCCTGAAGCTCCTCGGCGGTGTCGAGGAGCCGGACACCGGCGAGGTCATCAAGGGGCACGGCCTCAAGCTCGGCTACTACGCGCAGGAGCACGAGACCCTCGACCCGGAGCGCACGGTCCTGGAGAACATGCGCTCCGCCGCCCCCGACCTGGACCTGGTCGAGGTCCGCAAGACGCTCGGCTCGTTCCTGTTCTCCGGCGACGACGTAGACAAGCCCGCCGGGGTCCTCTCCGGCGGCGAGAAGACCCGCCTCGCGCTCGCCACCCTGGTCGTGTCCTCGGCGAACGTCCTGCTCCTGGACGAGCCGACGAACAACCTCGACCTGGCCAGCCGCGGTGAGATTCTCGGCGCGCTGCGCACCTACAAGGGCGCCGTCGTCCTCGTCACCCACGACGAGGGTGCCGTGGAGGCGCTCCAGCCGGAGCGCATCATCCTGCTGCCGGACGGCGTCGAGGACCTGTGGGGCGCGGATTACGCGGATCTCGTCGCGCTCGCCTGACGGTCGGTGTCGCTCGACCGAATGCTTGATCCACGGCGTATGGATCATTCGGCCTACCGGTGATCCACCATCTGTGTGAGATCTCCTCGTACCGAGGTGTGTCGTACATCGATTTCCCGGCCGAGTCCTTTATCGACAAGGGCTCGGCCGTCCCGTGTCTCTGACCAGGTACTTCGCGGAACAACTCGTTCGGCCGTACGGACGCGACGCTAAGGAATTCCACATTCCACTTGTGGGGACGCACTCCTGTCGTCAAAACCTTGTCTTACGGACCTTGCCGAATGGGTGGCCATGAACGCTTGGAGGGGTGATCATGAGGAGACCAAGAGCGCACTTCCCATGAGGAGGCACGGGTGGCCGAGACTCTGAAGAAGGGCAGCCGGGTAACCGGCGCCGCGCGCGACAAGCTCGCGGCAGACCTGAAGAAGAAGTACGACTCCGGTGCGAGCATCCGAGCGCTGGCCGAGGAAACCGGCCGCTCGTATGGCTTCGTCCACCGGATGCTCAGTGAGTCGGGCGTCACGCTTCGTGGGCGTGGCGGGGCGACCAGGGGCAAGAAGGCTTCGGCCTGACCCCGGGTGGCTCATCGGCTTCGATGGTGGCCACCCGGTCGGACGACTGACCGACCGGGTGGTTACTGTGCAGTCACTTAGCTCTGCTCTGCTGACCGCACACATCGGAGGCGCCCCATGGCTTCGCCCGAACAGGACGACAAGGACCTCGGTCCCGTACTCGACAAGGACGGCGTACGGCTCACCGTCGACGACGCGATCGCCACGGTGACGCTGACCAACCCGGCCAAGCGCAACGCTCAAAGTCCTGCTCTCTGGCGGGCGTTGGCGGAGGCCGGGCGGTTGTTGCCGGGCACCGTCCGTGTCGTGGTGCTGCGGGCCGAGGGCAAGTCCTTCTCGGCCGGACTCGACCGGCAGGCGTTCACGCCCGAGGGCTTCGACGGCGAACCGTCGTTCATCGACCTCGCGCACAACACTGACGCCGTGCTGGACGGGACCATCGCCGAGTACCAGGCGGGCTTCACCTGGTGGCGACGCAGCGACATCGTGTCCATCGCCGCCGTCCAGGGACATGCCATCGGGGCCGGATTCCAACTCGCCCTCGCCTGTGACCTGCGCGTCGTCGCCGACGATGTGCAGTTCGCCATGCGCGAGACCAGCCTCGGACTGGTGCCCGACCTGACCGGCACGCACCCCCTGGTGGGTCTCGTCGGCTACGCCCGCGCGCTGGAGATCTGCGCGACCGGGCGCTCCGTCCTGGCCGAGGAAGCCGTCAGCACCGGCCTCGCGAACATCGCCGTGCCCGCCGACCAGATCGAGGACGCCGTACGCGACCTTGTCGGCGCCCTCCTGGCCGCACCGCGCGACGCCGTCATCGAGACCAAGGCGCTGCTCCAGGGCGTCCAGGGCCGTACGTACGACGACCAGCGCGCCGCCGAGCGCGCCGCTCAGGCACGACGCCTGCGGGACCTGGCCGGCGTCGGCGAATAGGCCGCCGGCCCCCCTTGCCGTCAGTCCACCTCGGTGACCAGTACGGCCACCGTCGGGTGATCCGGCAGCGCCTCGCCGACCCTTGCGCGGACCTCCCGGGCCACATCCAGGGCCCGGTGGTCCGCGCGCACCGCGAGTTCCACGCGCGCGTGGGGGCGTGACAGCGCCCCCGCACTCGCGACGTCCTCGATGTGCACCGCCCGGCCAAGGCCGCCCAGCGCACCGGTCAGCCGGGCCACGCCCGGGACGGCGAGCGCGGTCGCGGCGACCCGGGACTCGCCGTCGCCGTCGCCGTCAACATCGTCCACACCGTCAATGTCATCAACGTCATCAACATGGTCAATGTCGGCAGTGGACGCGTGATCCACGTCGTCCACACGGTCGACATCGTCAATGACGTCAAGGTCGTCCATATGGTCCAGCAGGACCGTCACCTGTAGATCAACCTCGTCCACCACCAGACCGAGCCGCTCCGCTGCGGCCGTCGCCAGAGCCGTACGCAGCCGGGACGCCGTGGCCGGCAGGGGCTCGGTCGCCACGGCCGCGAAGTCGGCCGTGATCCGCAGCGGCCCGGGCGGCAGCGCACCCGGCGGAGGCGGTACGGCGGGCTCCTGCGCGTCCTCCGGATCGGCGAGCGCGATCCGGAGCACGCCCAGCCGCACGCCCCGTACGTGCTGTGCCGCGCCCCGGAGCACGGCCTCCGCCGCCCGCTCGGCGATCCACGCGCCGTCCCGCCGGTCACCCAGGGGCAGTAGCCTGCCGAGCCGCAGTTGATGCCGTACCGCTCGCGTCCACGCGTCCGCCGTCATTCCTCCAGCCTGCCGCATGTCCAGCGCGAGACCGAGCAACCGCACTTACCGTGGTCGAAGGACGACGACCGAAAGGGACGTACGGCGATGACCGACATGACGGAGCGGAACCGGACCCAGGGCCCCGACGGTGAGCGGGAGCCCGTGCAGACCCGTAAACCCCCCACCAAACGCGGCGGCGGCGATCCCGCGTCCCGGGGGCGGACCACCATCGCCGACGGCGTCGTGGAGAAGATCGCCGGGCTGGCCGCCCGGGACGTCCTGGGCGTGCATGCCATGGGCAGCGGGCTGTCCCGCACCTTCGGGGCCGTGCGCGACCGGGTGCCCGGCGGTACGAAATCCGTGTCCCGGGGTGTGAAGGCCGAGGTCGGCGAGGTGCAGACCGCGCTCGACCTGGAGATCGTCGTCGACTACGGGGTGTCGATCGCGGACGTGGCCCGGGCCGTACGGGAGAACGTCATCGCCGCCGTGGAACGGATGACCGGCCTCGAGGTCGTCGAGGTCAACATCGCGGTCAGCGACGTGAAGCTGCCGGACGAAGAGGACGAGGAACCGGAGCCCCGACTCCAGTGACCGAGCCGGCGAACGAACCCGGGAACGGGCCGACGAACGAGTTGAGGAGCGCAGGATGAGCAGGGCCGTGGTCGGCATGATCGCCGGAATGGCACTGGGCTTCGCCGGATACTTCGGCGGGTTCGGGGCCTTCCTGCTGGTGGCGGCCCTGGGCGCCATCGGGTTCGTCGTCGGCCGGTTCCTGGAGGGGGACCTGGAACTCGGCGACTTCTTCCGCTCGCGTGACGACCGGCGGCGATGACGCCCGTGAGCGGCGGTGACGGCGCGGTCGACGAGCGCGGCAGACCCTCGGCGGCCGTCGCGTCCGGCGAGCGGGGCGCCACCCGGATCGCCGACCGGGTCGTGGCGAAGATCGCCGCGCAGGCCGCGCGTGAGGCGCTCGGACCACTGCCCCAGGAGGCCGCGTCGCCGCATGCGACCGTCGTCGTACACCACGAATCGGTACGCGTGCGCGTGCACCTCGAACTCGACTATCCGTGCGACATCGGCGACCGCTGTTCTCGGGTGCGTCGACAGGTGGTTCAGCGGGTACGCGCGTTGGTGGGCATGGAGGTGCCCGAGGTCGCCGTCCACGTGGAACGGCTGCATCCGGCACCGTCGCACCGTGCGGCACAGGGGAGGACGCGATGAGCGAGCCCCAGGGCTCCGAAGGCACGACCCAACGACTACCGGTCATCGAGAAGGAGACCGACCCCGGACCCGGCGGGTACACCGCCGCCCCGGACCACGACGCCGTTCCCGTCGTCCACGACGGGGACGGCAAGGGCGGCCGCTTCTGGTCGGCGCGCCGCGTCCCCGCGGCCATCGTCGCCGTCCTGCTGCTCGTCGGCGCCGGCGCCCTGCTCTACGACGTCACCGCCGTACGCGCGGAGCGGCCCGCCGGGCACTGGCGCCGCGAACTGGCCCGGCAACTCGCCGAACGGCCCCTCGACGACACCTGGGTGCTCGTCGGCGCCGGCATCGCCGCCGCCCTCGGCCTCTGGCTGATCGTGCTCGCCCTCACGCCCGGCCTGCGCCAGGTGCTGCCGATGCGCCGCACCCACGCCGACGTCCGGGCCGGTCTGCAACGCGCCGCCGCCGCGATGGTGCTGCGCGACCGGGCCATGGAGGTCTCGGGCGTGCAGTCGGTACGCGTGCGCACGAGCCGGACGAAGGCCGACGTCCGCGCGGTGTCCCATTTCCGTGAACTCGACGACGTACGGGCCGACTTGGACGCCGTGCTCGGCGACGCGATCACCGGGCTCGGACTGGCCCGGCCGCCCGCCCTGTCGGTGCACGTCGGCCGTTCCGGACGGAAGGGATGAGGTCGGTGCTCAGGATCGTCAACCGCGCGGTGATCGGTGTCGTGGGCCTCGTACTGGTCGTGCTGGGCGGCTCCGTACTGGCCGTCGGCCTCGGCGCGAAGCCACCCTCCTGGTGGATCTACGACGGGCGCCACGACGTCCTGCTCAGCGACGCCCGGCGGACCCGCTGGCGGGGCGACGGCTGGTGGTGGCCGACGGTCCTCGCTGTGCTCGCCGTCCTCGTCCTGCTCGCCCTGTGGTGGCTTGTCGCGGTGCTACGGCGTCGTCGGCTCACCGAGGTCGCCGTCAGCACCGGTGACGGCGAGGGCGCGCTGCTGCGGGGCCGGGCCCTGGAGGGCGTCCTCGCCACCGACGCGGGCGCCCTGGACGGCGTGGCCCACGCGCACGTGCGGCTCGCCGGCACCCGCACGGCCCCCGAGGCCCGCGTCCAGCTCAGCCTGGAACCGCACGTGGACCCCGGAGTCGCCCTCGACCACCTGACGGCCAACGCCCTTTCCCACGCCCGCGATTCGGCGGGCCTGGAGACGCTGCCGACAGAGGTCCGCCTGACGGGCGTCAAGCATCGCGCGGAGCGGGTGAGTTGACGGGTTGACTTGACGGTTCGTCAGAATCCGTGCCGCATCCCGCCGTCGACAGGCACCATGATCCCCGTCAGGTAGGACGCGGCCGGCGACAGCAAGAACGCCGCCACCCGCCCGAACTCGTCGGAAGTCCCGTACCGCCGCAGCGGAATCCGCGACTCGTTGGCCGCACGCGTGGCCTCCGGGTCCGCGGACAGCCCGTCCAGCTCGCGCACGCGATCCGTGTCGATGCGGGCCGGCAACAGCCCCACGACACGGATGCCGCGCGGCCCCAGCTCGTCCGCGAGGGACTTGGCGAAACCGGCGAGGCCGGGCCGCAGCGCGTTCGAGATCGTCAGCCCGGGGATCGGCTCGTGCACCGACCCCGACAGCACGAACCCGATGACACCGCCCGGCTCCAGCTCCCCGGCCGCCGCGCGCGCGAGCCGCACCGCGCCCAGGAACACCGACTCGAACGACGCCTGCCACTGCTCGTCGGTGCTGTCGGCGACGAACCCGGGCGGCGGCCCGCCGACGCTCACGAGGATGCCGTCGAAGCGCCCGAAGCGGTCACGCGCGGCGGCGATCAGCCGGGCCGGCGCCTCCGCGTCGGAGTTGTCGACGGCCACGCCGACCGCGTTCGGCCCCAGCTCGGCCGCCGCGTCGGCGGCGCGCTTCTCGTCGCGCCCAGTGACGACCACCTTCGCGCCGTCGGCCACCAGCTCGCGCGCGGAGGCGTTGCCCAGCCCGCGGGTGGCCCCGGTGACGACGTACACCCGGTCCTTCAGTCCAAGATCCATGGCCCCTATCCTGCCTCCTCGTCGCCGAACAGGGCGAGGGCGCTGTTCACCAGGCCGATGTGGCTGAACGCCTGCGGGAAGTTGCCCAGCTGACGGCCGGCCACCGGGTCGTACTCCTCCGCGAGCAGCCCCACGTCGTTCGCGAGCCCGACCAGCCGCTCGAACAGCACGCGCGCGTCCTTCTTGCGGCCCGTCAGGTGCAGCGCGTCCACGAGCCAGAAGGAGCACGCCAGGAAGGCGCCCTCGTCGCCGGGCAGCCCGTCCACGGGGGTGTCGGCGGCGGTGTCGTAGCGGCGTACGAAGCCGTCATGACCGAGTGCCTCGCGGACCGCGTCGACCGTGCCGACGACCCGCGGATCGTCGGGTGGCAGGAAGCCGAAGCGGGGGATGAGTAGCAGGGCGGCGTCGAGTTCCTGCGAGCCGTAGTACTGCGTGAACGTGTTGCGCACCGGGTCATAGCCCTTCTCGCACACGTCCCGGTGCACCGCGTCCCGCAGCTCGCGCCAGCCCTCCAGGTCGCCGGGGAGGTCGGCGTACTCCTCCAGGGTGCGGACGGCCCGGTCGGCGGCCACCCACACCATGACCTTGGAGTGCACGAAGTGCCGGCGCCCGCCGCGCACCTCCCACAGGCCCTCGTCCGGCTGTCGCCACTGCGCGCGCAGCCACTCCAGGAGGACGGCCTGGAGCGACCACATGTGCGGCTTGGGCGACAGGCCCGCGCGGCGCGCCAGCCACAGGGAGTCCAGGACCTCGCCGTACACGTCGAGTTGGAGCTGGTTGACGGCGCCGTTGCCGATCCGCACGGGAGCCGAACCGGCGAAGCCGGAGAGGTGCGGCAGTTCAAACTCGGGGAGGCGCCGCTCGCCCGCCACGCCGTACATGATCTGCAGGTCCGCCGGATCGCCCGCGACCGCGCGCAGCAGCCAGTCGCGCCAGGCCTCGGCCTCCTTGTGGTAGCCCGCGGCGACCAAGGCGCCCAGGGTGAGGCTGGAGTCGCGCAGCCAGCAGTAGCGGTAGTCCCAGTTGCGGACGCCGCCCATCTCCTCGGGCAGCGAGGTGGTCGCCGCGGCGACGATGCCGCCGGTCGGGCGGTAGGTGAGCGCCTTGAGGGTGATCAGGGAGCGTACGACCGCGTCCCGGTGGGGGCCGTCGTAGCGGCAGCGGGCCGCCCAGCGCCTCCAGTCCTTGACGCTGGTGCGCAGCGACGCGTACGGGTCGACGAGCGCCGGACGGGGCTCGTGCGAGGGGTGCCAGGTGAGGACGAAGGCGACCTTCTCGCCGGCCTCGACGGTGAACTCCGAGAGGGTGCTGAAGTCCTCGCCCCAGGTGCGCACTTCGGGTTCGCTGCGCAGCCACACCGAGTCGGGACCGGCGACGGCCACCCGGTGCCCGTCGGACCTGCGCACCCACGGCACGACCGCCCCGTAGTCGAAACGGAGGCGGAGCCTGCTGTGCACGGTGACCTTGCCGCTGACGCCTTCCACGATGCGTACGACGTCGGGGGCGCGGTGGCGCTGGGGCATCAGGTCGGTGACGCGGATCGTGCCCTCGTCGGTCTCCCACTCCGTGTCCAGGACCAGGGTGTCGGAGCGGTAGGCGCGGCGGGTGCAGCGGTCCGCGCCCTTGGGGGCGATGCGCCAGTGGCCGTTGTCCTCGTCGCCGAGCAGTCTGGCGAAGCAGGCGGCCGAGTCGAAGCGTGGCAGGCACAGCCAGTCGACCGAGCCGTCCATGCCGACCAGGGCCGCGGTCTGTTCGTCGCCGATGAGGGCGTAGTCCTCGATACGTGGGTGCACGGGGTGCGGGTTCCCTGCCTGTCGGTGAGGCAATCAAGGTTCGGGGCCGGGCGGGTGAAGAGCGGGACGGCTCACACGGTCGCGGGCTCGGCCTCCGCCGTCTCCTCCGCCTTCGCCGCCGCCTCCCGGCGGTCGCGGGCCTCGCGGCGGGCGAGGACCACGTAGCCGACGGGGACGGCGGCCGCGAACAGCCACCACTGGATCATGTACGCGTAGTTCAGCGGGGCGTCTTCCTTGCCCGGGTCGGAGATCTGCTCCGGCGTGTCGCCCTTCGCCTCCGGCGCGGTCTGCTCCACGTAGCCGCCGAGCACCGTGGCGTGCAGGCGCCGCGCCTGCTCCTCACTGTTGATCAACATGATCTGCCGGTCGGGCAGGCCCTTGATGTCCTTGATGCCGCTGGCCGCGGTCGTCTCGTCGGCCATCAGGCGCCCGGTGATGGTGGTCTTTCCGGCCGGCGGTGCGGGGATCCTCGGGAACGCGGTCTGCGCGCCGGTCGCCGGGATCCAGCCGCGGTTGACCAGCACCACCTTGCCGTCCGTCAACACGAACGGGGTGAGGACGTGGAAGCCGACCTCGTCGTCGTCATTGGTACGGCGCCGGACGACGACTTCTTTAGAAGTCTCGAAGGTGCCGGTCGCGGTGACGGTGCGGTACTTCTCCGTACGGGTCACCGCGTGCCCGGGGGTGCTGATCGTCTCCACGGGGACCGGCTTCGCGTGCAGCGCGTCCGTGACCAACTGGTTCCGGGCGCTGCGCATCTCGTAGCGGTGCATCTGCCAGATGCCCAGCCTGATCATCGTGGGGATCAGGAGAAGGGTGATCAACGCGAGGATCACCCACTGCCGGGACATCAGGAAGCGGTACACCCCACGACCGTACAACTCGGTCGTGGGGCGCATTCAGGGGGGTACCGGAAGGGATACGGGCTGCGGCTTCCGGAAGGCCGGTGGCTCACACCTTGTCGATGATCCCCACCTTCCCCTCCGCCTTCGCGCAGTGGCCGCCGCAGAACCAGTGCCCCTCGACCTCCACGCCCTGCCCGATGATCTGCACCCGGCAGTGCTCGCAGATCGGGGCCATGCGATGGATCGCGCAGGAGAAGCAGTCGAAGACGTGCACCGCGCCCTGCGCGTGCACCTCGAAGCTCATGCCGTAGTCATTGCCGCACACTTCACATCTCGCCATGCGCCACAGGGTGGGCCGTCCGCCCGGCACGGGCGAGCGGGCGCGGGGCGAGTCGTACGACAATCACCCGTCCGTACGGTCACCAGGGCGCCGTCAGTCCGCCGCCTCGACGTCCCGCAGCAGCTGCCCGAACGCCGCCTCGTCCACCACCGGGGTGCCGAACTGTCGCGCCTTGACCACCTTCGAGGTGCCCGAGTCCGGGTCGTTCGTGACGAGCAGGCTGGTCAGCCGGGACAGGCTCGTCGCGACATGCAGCCCGGCCTCCACGGCCCGGTCCTCCAGCAGCTCGCGCTCGATGGAGGTGTCCCCGGAGAACGCGATCCGCATGCCCTGCTTGAGCGGCCTGCCGTCCTCGAAGCGCCCCGGGTTGGGGTACGGGCACGCGGGCCGCTTGCGCGCGGGACGCCAACTGCCCGCCCCGAAGCCGCTGTAGCCGCCCGCCTGCTGGCCGATCCGGGGCGCGGGCCGGTCGGCGGTCCACTCCGTCAGCGGCCGGCACTCGTGCAGCGGCAGCCGTACGCCGCCCAGGGCCGCCGCGCGCAGGCTCGGCCGGAACGCCTCGGCGAGCACGCGCGCGTCGTCCAGCGCGTGGTGCGCGCGCTGCTGGACGACACCGAAGTGCGCCGCCAGGGACTCCAGTTTGTGGTTGGGCAGCGGCAGGCTCAGCTCCTTCGACAGGGCGATGGTGCACAGCCGCTGCCGGACCGGGGGCTCGATCTGCACGCGCGCGTACTCCCGCGCGATCATCTGCCAGTCGAAGACCGCGTTGTGCGCGACCAGCACCCGGCCCTCCAGGCGGGTCGCGAACTCCTCGGCGATGTCCTTGAAGAGGGGCGCCCCCTCTAGGACGTCACTCGTCAGACCGTGGATCCACACGGGGCCGGGATCGCGCTCCGGGTTGACCATCGTGTACCAGTGGTCCTCGACCTCGCCGAGCGCGTCCAGACGGTAGACGGCCGCGGAGATTATCCGGTCGTCCCGGGCCAGGCCGGTGGTCTCCACGTCAACTACCGCATACCCCTGGGGATACGCGGCCGGCCACGGAGTGGCTGCGGACACTGCGGACGAGTGGTCTTCGAGCATGGTCACTGAGGATACGGGCCGCCACTGACAGCTCCGTCCCTCAGGTCGCCCGCCCGCCCGCTCGAAGGGTTGTAAGGCAGCGGGCGACCGAACCCTAAACCTTCGCACAGTATCTACGACAGGCCGGGGTACCGCGCCGTCCGAGACATCACAGTCTCGTGAGGATTGTGCGTGGC
>NZ_JBLTJC010000264.1:0-14612 GCF_048158785.1 Streptomyces colwelliae
GCCCGGAACCCCGCCCGTTCGTAGAACCGGCGGGCGCGGGCGTTGCCCCGGACCACCCACAGGAGGACGCGCTCGTGGCCGAGGGCCGTGCACTGTCGTAGCGCCTCCTGCACGAGTGCCCGTCCGGCGCCGGTGCTCACGTGGTGCGGGTCGAGGTAGAGGGCGTACAACTCGGCGTCCTCGGTGCGGAGTTCGCCGTCGCGGTACGGGCCGAGCGCGGCCCAGCCGACGATTTCGGTGCCCCGGGTCGCGACCAGGTTCACCACGCTGTCGCCGCCCTGCGCGAAGCGGGCCCGGCGGCGTTCGGCGTCGTCCCGCGCGTTGAGGGCGTCGAGGTACGGCTGCGGCATGAGGCCCCGGTACGCGAACTGCCAGCCCAGGACGCGGATCTCGGAGACGCGGTCGCAGTCGGCGAGGGTCATCGGGCGGATCTGGAGGGGCTGTTCGTCGTCCATGGCGGCACCCTAGGGATGCGCCGGCCGTGCCTGCCTCCGAATTACTCGGCTTGTCGCTCGGCTTGTTCAAGCGGCGACCTGTACGGCCGAGAATGCCCACCGCCCCCGACGGACCGACGGGGACGGTGGGCAGTACTCGGCCGTACTCGGTCGTGCTCAGCCGCGGAAGCCCAGCAGGCCGTGCAGCGTCGAACCGTGTGCCGTGCTCGTCGCCGCCTTCGCCGTGGTCAGTGGCTTCGGGTCCGGCGTCTTCTGGCACACCGCGTCGACCTCGCCGCCACTGCGCGGCACCTTGCCGTTGGTCAGATACGTCGCCAGGTACTTGTCCAGGCAGGCGTTCCCGCTCAGCGTGATGCCGTGGTTCCCGCCGCCCTGCTCGACCACGAAGCTGGAGTCCGCCAGCATCTGGTGGACCGTGGCGCCGCCCTCGTACGGAGTGGCCGCGTCGTTCGTCGCCTGGAAGAGCAGCACCGGCGGCAGCTTGCCGTTGGCGATGTTGATCGGCTGCTTCGTCCGCGTCGGCCAGAACGCGCACGGCGCGTTGTACCAGGCGTTGTTCCAGACCATGAACGGCGCCTTGTCGTAGGCCGCCCAGTTGTCCTTGCGCCACTGGTTCCAGTCGCGCGGCCAGGACGCGTCACGGCACTGCACCGAGGTGTAGACGCTGTACCCGTTGTCCCCGGAGGCGTCGATCGCGGCGAAGTTGCCGTACGCCTCGACCAGCGGATCGGCGTTCTTGTCGTTCACGTACGCCGCGAACGCCTCGGCGAGATAAGGCCAGTAGCCGTTGTAGTAGCCGCCCGGGATGAAGGTGTCCTCCAGCTCGGAGGCGCCCACCTTCCCGCCCGCCGGCTTCTTGGCCAGCGCCGCCCGCATCGCGTACCACTTGGCCTCGATCCTGGCCGGGTCCGTGCCGAGCTTGTACGTCGAGTCGTACTTGGCGATCCACGCCATGAGCGCCTGCTGGCGGTCGTTGAAGGCGTAGTCCTGCCCGAGGTTGTCGTCGTACCAGACCCCGGTGGGATCGACGATGGAGTCCAGCACCAGGCGGCGCACGCGCTCCGGGAAGAGCTTGGCGTACACCGCGCCCAGGTAGGTGCCGTACGAGTAACCGAAGTAGTTGATCTTCTTCGCGCCGAGTGCCTGCCGGATCGAGTCCATGTCCCGCACGGCGCTGATCGTGTCGATGTACGGCAGCACACTCGCGTACTTCTTGCCGCAGGCGGCCGCGAAGGCCTTCGCGCGTGTGAGGTTGGCCTTCTCCAGCGCCGGAGTGCTCGGCACCGAGTCCGGGCGCACCGGGTCGAAGTGGCCCGGCTTGCAGTCGAGGGCGGGTGTGCTCTTGCCGACGCCGCGCGGGTCGAAGCCGATGACGTCGTACTGGGACGCCACCGCCTTGGGCAGCGAGGACGCGACGAATCCCGCGAGGGTCAGTCCGCTGCCGCCGGGGCCACCGGGGTTGACCAGCAGCGGGCCCTGGTAGGTCTTCGCGGTGTGCGGGACGCGGGACAGGGCGAGCGTGATCTGCTTCCCGTGCGGGTTCGCGTGGTCGAGGGGCACCTTGAGGCTCGAACACTGGAGCGTCGGGTAGTTGGTGGTGGCGCAGGATTTCCAGGTGAGCTTCGCGGCCTGAACGGTGGTCGCGGGGTGCGCGGTGCTCGCGTCGGCGGGGAGAGCGGTGACCGTCCCGGCCACGATGACGGCGGCACCGCACAGTACGGCTGCGCGTTTTCTCATACGTCCTCCCAGGACGGAGAGGCGGCGGACAGCGGGTGTCGCGGTCCGTCCTCGCCGCATAGTCCCGAAAACCCGGGGCGGAGGAACCTGTTCAGCCGATACTTGACCCAATTGGGCCGCCGGATGCGCTCGAACGCCCTCGGACAGGTGAGAAATGCCCTCGGGCCAACACCCTCAGAGGGCGAGATGTGAGCCTTTACCGGTTCGTCGTTGAGTTTGGATGAGGCGCAGTGATCAGTGGTTCGGGGCATGGTCGATACCAGGTACCGGCCGATGGGACTCAGCGGGCGGGAGCCGGCTCGGACGACGGCCGCCACTCCCGCCTGATCAGCCCGTAGACCCACGAGTCGGAGACCTCGCCGTTGACAACGCAGTCTTCCCGCAACGTCCCCTCACGCACGAAGCCGAGCTTCTCCAGCACGCGGGCAGAAGCCACGTTGCGCGTATCGGCCTCAGCCTGGACGCGATTCAGGTCCAGCGTGTCGAATGCCCACCGCAGCAAGGCGCGCGCGGCCTCGGTCGCATAACCGTGGCCCCACGCCGCATCGTCGAAGCAGTAGCCCAGCGACGCACTGCGGAAGCCCGGATTCCACCTGTTCAGGGTGCACCAGCCGATGAACGCCCCGTCGGAGACACGATCCACGGCCAGCCGCGCCCCGGTGCCCTCCTTTTCCATCTCTCGGCAACGGGCGATGAACTTCTCGGCGCGCGCGCGTTCGGTCCACGGTGGATCGTCCCAGTAGCGCAACACGTAGGCGTTGCTCTGTAGCGCGAACAGGTCGTTCGCGTCCGCGTCTTCGAAGGCACGCAGTCGCAGGCGAGCAGTGTGCAACGAGGGGGCGGGCAGCGACATACTCATGTTCCATCCCGTGATCGGTGGCCGATCAATCAGACATCCGATGCCGGGCACTCGCAACGGGTTTCCTCGGCGGGCCGGCAGAACAACGTGAGGGGGCCGGTAGTGGGTTTGCCGGGCGGTTACGGTCGCGGCCTGGTGAACAGTCCAGGCTCGGTCTCATCGAGGATTCCGCGCCCGGTCAGGCGCTTCAGTTTGACGCGGACGTTGTTGATGTCGTTCGGCACGAGGTCCGGGTCCATCGCCTCGCACCCGTTCCTCGCCCGTAGCGGAGCGTCGGCTTCGGCGAACACGGCCATGATCTGCTGGTGGGCGGGGCCGTTCGGCAGGGCCGGAGTCGGTGTGGCCGGTGCCGGGGGCGTTTCGTCGGGCAGTTCCAGGAGCGTCTTGCGGGTGATCGTGATGTGCTCGGCGGCCTGGGCGAGTCCGTCCAGCAGCGCGGTCAGCCGCGCGATCTGCTCGTGAGCGGCCTCCGCTTCCACAGCGATCTGCCGCTCGCGGACCTCCAGACGTGCCGGCAGGGCACCGAGGGTCTGCTGTGGGCCGGCGCTTCACGCGCCGTGCCAGGACGGGGTGGAGGCGCCGGTCAGTCGACGGGTCATCACATCGCTTGTCGCCCAGTACACCCGGGACTCGGAGCTGGCCGGGCGGTCTTCGTAGTCGCGGAACAGCCCGCGGTGCAGCATCAAGATCCCGTTGGTCTGCTCGGCTCTCCAGCGGATCGGCTGCGGGACGAAGCCGTGGTCGGCCGGGTCGCGCTCGACGACCTCCACCGCGATGCCCAGGCCGGCGCCGTGGTCGACCACGGTCTTCTTGAACCCCTGTTCCACCAGCGCCTCGTCACCGTGGAGGTCCCCGCGGCGACCTTGTCCAGCAACGCGGTACCGAAGGCGTTGTCGTGCACGGAAGCGGCCGGCACCACCACGGCGATCACCAGGCCCAGCACGTCAACGGCCAGCCCCCGCTTGCGACCCGGCACCTCCTTGGCCGCGTCCCGCCCGGTCGTGGCCGCCGGTACCCCCGCGGCGGCATGCAGACTCGGAGTGTCGAGCACCACCAGGCTCGGGTCGGCCAATCGTCCCCGGCTCTCACGCACCTGCCAGCGCAGCAGGTCATGGACGACCTCGTCGGTGCCGTCGTCGCGCCATGTGTAGAAGCAGTACTTCACCGCGCCGGGCGGTGGCAGGTCGTGAGGCAGGTAGTCCCATGGGCAGCCGGTCCGGGACTGGTACAGGAGCGCGTTGACGATCTCTCGCATCTCGTAGCTGCCCTGGTGGCCGCTGACGGACGGGTGCTTCGCCTTCCATGCAGTGGTCACCGGCTCGATCAGCGCCCGGCGTTCGTCAGATAAGTCGCTCTTGTAGGGTTTACGGTCGCTCACCCCGTCACTCCAGCACGGCCCAGCCCGCCGACCGGCTGGGAGTCCCCACAGCCACACGATCAGGCGAAACCGAACCGGACATCAAGTCACGTACCGCCCTCTCAGATCAGCGAGAGCTGCGTCGGCTCGGACACCGGCTGATCCGCCGGGGCCTCGGGCTCGGGAATCCGGCGCGGCATCCCCGCGCGCGCGGGACCGATGCCGTACTCCTGCGCCAGGTCGTGGACCTGACGGGTGATCCGGCGCTGGTACCACTTCGGGGCGTACGCGCCCTCCGCGTACAGCCGCTCGTAACGGCGCACCAGATGCGGGTGGTGCTGCCCGAGCCACGCCATGAACCACTCGCGGGCACCGGGCCGCAGATGCAGCACCAGGGGAGTCACAGAGGTGGCCCCGGAGGCCGCTATCGCCCTTACGGTGGCGCGCAGTTGGGCCGGGTTGTCGCTCAGGAAGGGGATCACCGGGGCCATCAGGACCCCGACGTCGATGCCGTGCTCGGTCAGCGTGCGTACGGCGTCCAGGCGCCGCTCAGGGGAGGGTGTGCCGGGCTCCACCGTGCGCCACAGCGCGGGGTCGGTGAAGCCGACCGAGACGGAGATGCCGACGTCGGTGACCTCGGAGGCCTGCACCAGGAGGTCCAGGTCGCGCAGGATCAGCGTGCCCTTCGTCAGGATCGAGAAGGGGTTCGCGTGGTCGCGCAGGGCGCCCAGGATGCCCGGCATCAGCCGGTAGCGGCCCTCCGCGCGCTGGTAGCAGTCGACGTTCGTGCCCATCGCTATGTGCTCGCCGAGCCAGCGCCGTGAGCCGAGCTGGCGGCGCAGCAGGTCCGGCGCGTTCACCTTGACCACGATCTGCGAGTCGAAGCCGAGGCCGGTGTCGAGATCCAGATAGCTGTGCGACTTGCGGGCGAAGCAGTACACGCACGCGTGCGAGCAGCCCCGGTACGGGTTGACCGTCCACTCGAAGGGCATCCGGGAGGCCCCCGGCACCCGGTTGATGATCGAGCGGGCCCGCACCTCGTGGAAGGTGATCCCGCGGAACTCGGGTGTGTCGAAGGTGCGGCTGACCACGGCGTCCGCGCCGAACAGCGCGGCGTCGGCCGCCCGGCTGTGACCGCCGGACTCCACGGTGAGGTTCTCCCAGCGCATGACGCCTCCTAAGTAGGCCTGCCCCCCGAGTGAAACACTTGTTCGAATTACTGTGCAAGTGTCATTCCCGATCGCTTCCGACGCCTTGAGGCACCCCGATTTGGGTGGCCGTGGGCGGGGGTGGTTGGCTTGCACCGACCCCGAGAACCGATGTCCTGACTCATGTCCTGGAGGAAACCGATGGCGCAGGTCGAGGCGACTACCGAGCGGGTCGTCGCAGCCGACGCGGAGGCTGTCTTCGACGCCCTCGCCGACTACAGCGGCACGCGCGCGAAGGTGCTGCCCGAGCAGTTCAGCGAGTACGAGGTGCGCGAGGGCGGCGACGGCGAGGGCACCCTCGTCCACTGGAAGCTCCAGGCCACCAGCAAGCGCGTCCGCGACTGCCTCCTGGAGGTCACCGAGCCCACGGACGGCGAACTGGTCGAGAAGGACCGCAACTCCACGATGGTCACCACCTGGCGGGTCACCCCGGCCGGCGAAGGTAAGTCCCGCGTCGTCGTGACCAGCACGTGGAACGGCGCCGGCGGCATCGGCGGTTTCTTCGAGCGGACCTTCGCCCCCAAGGGCCTCGGCCGGATCTACGACCTGGTGCTCGACCGGCTCGCCGCCGAGGTCGAGAAGTAGGACTCAAGGGCCAAGCCGCCAGGGCGCGTTGACGCTCTGGCCGCGTCTCTCACCGGTTCGAGTGGATCTCCGTTCGGGCCGGGCGTACGCCGTAACTCGTCGCGCTTGCGCGCAGTTGTCGCCTAAAGCGGCAATTGTGTGGCAGGCGTGACGAGGGGAGCGGTACGTGGGCGGGACGATTCTGGTGCGGGACGAACCGGCCCCGGCACCCCCGGAGACACCCGCCACCGCACCCGTCGAGAAGGCCGAACTCGGCCCGCGCCGCGTGCGGTTGGTGTTCCTCGGGCTGATGCTCGCGCTGCTGCTGGCGGCCCTCGACCAGATGATCGTCGCCACCGCGCTCCCGAAGATCGTCGGCGAACTGCACGGCCTGGAGAAGATGTCCTGGGCGATCACCGCCTACCTCCTCACCTCCACGGTCGGCCTGCCGGTCTACGGCAAACTCGGCGACCTCCTCGGCCGCAAGAGCGTGTTCCAGTTCGCGATCGGCGTCTTCGTCATCGGCTCCGCGCTTTCGGGCCGCGCCCAGTCCATGGACCAACTCATCGCGTTCCGCGCGGTGCAGGGCATCGGCGCGGGCGGCCTCATGATCGGCGTGCAGGCGATCATCGCGGACATCGTGCCGCCCCGCGAGCGCGGCCGGTTCATGGGCCTGATCGGCGCCACCTTCGGACTCGCCTCCGTGGCAGGGCCGTTGCTCGGCGGCTACTTCACCGACCACCTCTCCTGGAGGTGGTGCTTCTACATCAACGTGCCCTTCGGCGTGGTGACTTTCGCCGTCGTGACCGTCGTACTGAAGCTGCCGAAGCCGACCGTCAAGGCGCGCTTCGACATCGTCGGCGCGCTGCTGCTCGCCGCCGCGTCGACGTGCCTGGTCCTGCTGACCAGTTGGGGCGGGACCGAGTACGCCTGGGGCTCGCACGTCATCCTGGGACTCGGCGCGGGAGCCGTGGCCGCCGCGGTGCTCTTCCTCGTCGCCGAGCGCTTCGCGCCCGAACCCCTCATCCCGCTGCGGCTGTTCAAGGACGCCGTCTTCAACATCACCGCCCTGGTGGGCCTGGTGATCGGGGTCGCGCTGTTCGGGGCCGCCAGCTATCTGCCGACCTTCCTACAGATGGTCGACGGAGCGAGTGCCACCGAGTCGGGACTGTTGATGCTGCCGATGATGGGCGGGATCGTCGGCGCGTCCATCATCTCCGGTCAACTCATCAGCCACACCGGCCGGTACAAGATCTACCCCCTCCTCGGCAGCGCGCTGGCCACCCTCGGCATGTGGCTGCTGTCCCGGCTCGAAGTCGACACCTCCCGGGTGCAGTACAGCGTCTGGATGGCCGTCCTCGGCGCCGGCATCGGCATGGTGATGCCCGTCCTCGTCCTCGCCGTGCAGAACTCCGTACGGCCCGCCGACCTCGGCACCGCCACCAGCGCCAACAACTATTTCCGGCAGATCGGCGGCAGCGTAGGCGCCGCCGTCTTCGGCACCCTGTTCGCCGACCGGCTCACCGACGCCCTGCGCGACCGCATCCCCGCGCGCGCGGGTGCCGGTCTGCCCGACCCCGAGTCCATCACCCCGCAGCTCGTCCACACGCTGCCCCCGGCGCTGCGCGACGGCTACATCCAGGCGTACGCCGACGCCATGCCGCGGATCTTCCTCTACCTGGTGCCGGTGCTCGCCCTCGGCCTCCTCATCGCCTTCTTCCTCAAGGAGAAACCCCTGGTGTCCCACAACGCCCCCGCCGAGACGCCCGAGGCAGCGCCCTTCAACTCGCCGATCCCGCAGGCCCTCCCCCAACCTTCGGCCGGGGGGACCCCCATCTCGCTTCGCTCGCCGTACGCGGCCGGAATCCCCGTCTGCGGCACGGTGCAGCACCCCGACGGGACCGTCGTGCCCCGGGCCGCGCTCACCCTCATCGACGTCTCCGGACAGCAGATCGGGCGCGGCGCCAGCGGCCCGGACGGGCGGTACGCGCTGTCGACGCCCGGCTCCGGGTCGTACGTCCTGATCGCGGCGGCCGGTGGGCACCAGCCGCAGGCGGTGTCCGTGACCGTCGGGGAGCGGCCCGTCGAACTGGACGTCGTCCTCGGTGGCGCAGGACGCCTCGCCGGGAGCGTGCTGACCGCGGACGGCACCCCGGTGCGGGAGGCCGCCGTGACGCTCACCAACGTGCACGGCGAGGTTGTCGCCAGCACCCGCAGCGGGCGTGAAGGCGGCTATGTCATCAGCGAGTTGGTGGCCGGCGAGTACACCCTCGCCGCCAGCGCGCCCGCGTTCCGGCCGGCCGCGCTCCCCGTCAGCGTCCAGGCGTCCCGCGAGACCCGCCAGGACGTCGAACTCGCCGGCGGCGCCGTGCTGCGCGGCACCGTCAGGGCGAGCGGCGGGCGGCCCGTCGAGGACGCGCGCGTGACGCTGCTGGACGCGGCGGGCAACGTCGTGGACACCCTCACCACGGGACCCGACGGAACGTTCCGGTTCGTCGACCTGTCCTCCGGCGAGTACACGGTGATCGCCGCCGGGTACCCGCCGGTGGCCACCGTGCTCCAAGTGGCGGGCGGGGGACGCACCGAGCGCGATCTCCAACTCGGCCACGAGGACTGACTCCTGCCCCACAGGGCGCGGAGGCGCACGCCGGTGCGATCGGGTGGAACCAATTCCAGGAATGCCACACATCGCCACCGGCCGCCCCCGTAGCGTGGTGGATGGCGGCACAGATCTTGCGGAGCCGTGGGGAGAGAGGGCCTGGGTCATGGACCGTGGCACCGAGCGGGGGACACCTCCCGGCCGCGGGGCCGGCGACGACGTGGTTGCGGAACAGACCGCGGCGGGCCGCATCCCCCTGGCCGTGATCCTCATCGACCGCGACGGCCTCGTCTCCCACTGGAGCCGGGGCGCCCGACGCCTCTTCGGCACCACCAAGGAAGAGGCGATCGGCCAGACGGCGGCAGACCTGCTCCCCGTCTCCGGCGCCCTCCCCGAGGACGAGGAGACCAGTCCCTACGGCGGGTTCACGGACTACGACGAACTCGGCCCCGACCTGGAGTCCTCCCTCGACGGACGCCTGTCCTACCCGGCGGCGGGCCGCGCCCGCCTCACCGTCCCCGAGCGAAGCGAGATGGGGGTCCCCCCGGCCGAAGGCTGGGGGAGCGAGCGCATCGACGTCCTGTGGTGGGCGTACCCCCTGGTCGGCCCCGGACAGGAGCGGCTGCTCGTGCTCGCCGCCGACGCGGGCGGCCTGGGCCAGGACCTCCCGGAGGCGGACCGCGGCTTCGAGCGCATAGCCCCGGGCTTCGCCCTGCACACGAACTTCCCCGGCGCCGACGAACTCGCCCGCAGGCTCCCCGAGATCCTGCCCAGCATGAGCGTCGACGAGAGCGCCCGCATCGTCGCGCAGATCCTCGAACTGGGCTATCCCATCCTGGAGTTCAGCCAGAACGAGCGGGTGCCGGTGACCCCCGACTGGGGCATCGCCCGGCGGGCCGAGCGCAAGGCGCGCCGCGAGCGGGCCGCCCTCGCGGTCGCCGAAGGGCTCCCGCTGCCGCAGGAGGCCGCGGACGAGGGCGAGGACCTCGAATACGTCGCCGTACGCGAGCGGTTGGAGTTCCTCAACGAGGTCAGCGGACGCATCGGCACCTCGCTCGACCTCGCGCAGACCATCGTCGAGGTCAGCAAGGCCGTCGTACCCAAGTTCACGGACGTCGCGGGGACCTACCTCCGCGAACAGGTCGTCGCCGGCGAGGGATTCCCGGACGGGGTGCCGGACACCACCACCATGTGGCACCGGGTCGCCCTGGAGCACACCGACGAACCCGGCCGCTGGGACGACGTCGTACCGGTCGGCGAGGCCATGCCGTTCCCGGCGCACACCCCGTTCTTCCAGTGCATGACCACCGGCGAACCCGTCCTCGTGCCGCGCATCAGCGAACAGATGGGGCACATGATCGCCTCGCAGTTCGAGAAGCGCGACATCCGGCCGCTGATCACCGGCCGCTCCATGCTGGTCGTCCCGCTCAAGGCCCGCAACGTCGTCCTCGGCTTCATGATCCTGCTGCGCCACCCGGAGCGCGTCGAGTTCAACGACATGGACCGCGCCACCGGCGCCGAACTCGCCGCCCGCGCGGGCCTGGTGCTCGACAACGCGCGCATGTACACCTACCAGGAGTCCGTCGCCGAGACCCTCCAGGACAGCATGCTGCCGCACATCCCGCCGCGCATGGCGGGCTGCGACATCGCCACCCGCTATCTGCCGGGCACGCTGCTCGGACGGGTCGGCGGCGACTGGTTCGACGCGGTGAAACTGCCCGGCGCCCGCACCGCGCTGGTCGTCGGCGACGTCATGGGACACGGCCTCAACTCGGCCGCCATGATGGGCCAGTTGCGCACCGCCGTGCAGACCATGGCCGCCATGGACCTCCCGCCCGCCCAACTCCTGCGCAACCTCGACGACTTGGCGCAGCGCCTCGGCGACTCGTACCTCGCGACCTGTCTGTACGTGGTCTACGACCCGATCGCGAGCGAACTCCACATCGCCAACGCGGGCCACATCCCGCCGGTGGTCGTGCGCGCCGACGACGGCCGCAGCGAGCTGCTCGACCTGCCCACCGGCGCGCCCATCGGCGTCGGCGGGGTGCCCTTCGAGGCGGTACGCGTGCGCGTGCGGCCCGGCGACCGGCTCGTGATGTGCACCGACGGTCTCGTCGAGGTGCGCGGCGAGGACATCGGCGTAGGACTCGCGACCCTCAGCGAGTCGGCCGCGCATCCGGCCGCGTCCATGGACGACGCCTGCGACACCATCATCCGCACCCTCAACACCCGCGGCGGCCGCAAGGACGACGTCGCCCTCCTGATGGCCCGCCTGAACGGCATCGAGCCCGACGACGTCGCCGAGTGGCGGCTCACCCTCGACCCCGTCGAGGCCGGCCGGGCCCGTGCGGTGGTCCGCGAGCAGCTCCACGAGTGGGGCCTCGCCAAACTCGCCGACAACGCAGCCCTGTTGGCCGGCGAGCTGGTCACCAACGCCGTACGGCACTCCCACGGCCGCCGGATCGAACTGCGCCTGGTGCGCGGCGACACGCTGCTGTGCGAGGTGGACGACGACGATCCCACCCTGCCGTCCCTGCTCGGCGCGAGCCCGGACGACGAGTTCGGCCGCGGACTGCACCTGGTCGGCGTGCTCGCCCGAGAATGGGGCGCCAGCCGTACGACCACGGGCAAGACCGTCTGGTTCGAACTCACCCTGCCGCGCCGCTGAAGCGGGCGCGATGGACGGGGCGCAAGGGGCGCACAACGGCGTACACCGGTCGAATGAGCGGTGAAGGTATGCGCCGTGTGCTTGTGAGCAGGACCGGGGCGCGATAGACCGTACTGGCCCGTCACTTATGGCGGAACGGCCTCGCATCCTGGGGAGTTGGGCATGAGCGTGACCAGTCGGTACCGGGAGGCCTGGGAAGGTTTCTGGCGCGAGGCGCCCGACGGACAAGGGGCCGTCTTCTGGGACGCGGCGGCGGCGCAGACGGTGGGGCTCCATCTCGCCCTGTTCGAGCCGAAGTTGCGCGACCCTGGCCTGGTGATGGTGGACCTCGGCTGCGGCAACGGCACCCAGACCCGCTTCCTCGCCGACCGGTTCACCCATGTCGTCGGCGCGGATCTGTCCGCCGCGGCCCTCGACCACGCCCGGCAAGCGGACCCGGCGGGGCAGGCGGCCTACCGGCTGCTGGACGCCGCCGACAAGACCGAGGTTGAGACGCTGCACGCCGAACTCGGCGACGCCAACGTCTACATGAGGGGCGTACTGCACCAGGTCGACCCCGACGACCGGCAGCCGTTGGTCGAGGGAATCGCCACGCTCATCGGCGAGCGCGGGCACGCCTTCCTCGTCGAGCTCTCCGAGGCCGCCCGTCCGATCCTCGGCGGGTTGGCCCAGGACCCGGCAGGGCCACCGCCGAAGCTCGCCCCGATCTTCCGCCACGGCATCGCCCCCGGCGAAGTGTCCGACGACGAGGTGCCGGAACTCCTGCGCGCGGCCGGCCTCACCGTCGTCGCGAGCGGCGAACTGCCGCTGATCACCACCGAGTTCACCGCGGACGGCGCCCGCATCGAGCTGCCGTCGAAGTGGGTGATCGCGAGCCGTACGACCTGAGACGGCAGGGGGAGGCGGGGCGGCTCACCGCCTCCCCCCACCCGCACTACCCGAACTGGTGCTTCAGGAACGAGCCGGACCACGCCATCAGGTCCGCGGGCACGTAGTAGCCCTTCTCGTCGTTGATCGCGTCCCAGTTCTTCGCCACGTCCTCGACCGACGCGTCGCCCTCCTCGTGCGCGTACCCCTCCGTCGAGGCCAGGAACACCCGCGCGAAGCGGCCCGCCCCGGCCGTGTAGATCTCTCCGCTGACCGGGCAGTTCTCGTGCGCGAGATAGGCCACCATCGGCGCGACGGCCGCCGACGGCATGTACGGCATGCCCTCCGCGGTCTTTGCCGGCTCCTCCTCGGGGCCGCCGCCCATCCGGGTCATCGCCGCCGGAGCGATCAGGTTGACCTTGATGTTGTGCGGCTCGCCGGCCAGTTTCGCGCTGCGGGCCATACCGACCGTGCCGGCCTTCGCGGCGGCGTAGGACAGGTTGTTGTCCATGCCGAACATGCCGCTGGAGGTGGTCAGGACGACCCGGCCGTAGCCCTGCTCGACGAAGTGCGGCCAGGCGGCTCGCATCGTGTTGAAGGAGCCGAGCAGGTGGACGGCCAAGTGCCGTTCCAGGTTGTCGAGTTCGATCTCCGGGAGGCCCGCGTACCGGATGATCCCGGCGTTGTTGACGAGGACGTCGATCCGGCCGAAGCTCCGGACCGCGGTGTCGATGATGGCCTCGCCGCCGGCCTGCGTGGACACGTCGTGGGTGTCGGCCACGGCCTCCCCGCCGGCGGCCACGATCCCGTCGACGACCTTCTGCGCGGGACCGGCGTCCGAGCCCTCGCCCTCCATCGACCCGCCCAGGTCGTTGACGACGACCTTCGCCCCGCGCTCCGCCAGCAGGCGGGCGTAGGCGCGGCCGAGGCCACGGCCCGCGCCGGTGACGACGGCGACGCGTCCTTCGAAGCCGAACTCGCTCATGGGTGACTCCAGTTGTGTGCGGGTGACAGCGTGGGTGGCTACCAGGCGACCGGCAGCGCGTGCAGGCCATAGGCGAGCGCGTCGTCCCGGCGGAAATTCAACTCGTCGAAACCGACGGCCAGTCGCAGGGTCGGGACGCGGCGGTACAACGTGCCGTAGACGACCTGGAGTTCGATGCGGGCGAGCTGCTGGCCCAGGCACTGGTGGATGCCCCAGGCGAAGGCGTGATGGTGCCGTGCCTCGCGGGAGATGTCGAACTTCTCCGGCTCGGGGAAGGCCGCCGGGTCCCAGTTGCCCGCGGGCAGCGCGACGACGATGCCCTCGCCGGCCTTGATGGTCACGCCCTCGATCTCGATGTCCTCGGAGGCGATCCGCCGCTGCCCGAGTGCCGGGATCGTCAGATAGCGCAGGATCTCCTCGACCGCGTTCGCGACGACCTTGGGGTCGTCGCTCTCGCGCAGCAGGGCCAGTTGCTCCGGGTTCCGCAGCAGCAGGGCGGTGCCCAGGGAGATCATGCTGGCGCTGGTCTCGTGGCCGGCGATCAGCAGGATCATGCACAGCATGACGGCCTCGGGCAGGGTGACCTCGCCCGCCTTGATCCGCCCGGAGAAGTCCGAGATGACGTCGTCGCTCGGCTCCTCCATCCGCTTCTGGAGCAGCCCGGCCAGATAGCTGCCCAGCGCCTCCATGGCCGCCCGGTCCTGCTCGGCGGTCTTGTCGCTGCGGGTCGCCAGCGAGGCGTGCTCCTGGAAGAACTCGTGGTCCTCGTACGGCACTCCGAGCAGCGCGCAGATCATCAGCGAGGGCAGCGGCAGGGACAGCGCGGTGTTGAGGTCCGCCGGGTTCGGGCCCGCGAGCATCTTGTCGATCAGCTCGTCGGTGAACCGCTGGATCTCCGGCCGCAGCTTCTCCATGCGGTTGCGCGTGAACGGAGCCGTCATCATGCGGCGGATCCGCGTGTGGTCGGCGCCGTCGGCGTTGAAGATGGTCAGCGGGTGGTGCGGGGAGTTCTCCGCCATGGCCTGGTTCGGGTGCGGGAACCCGGCCTGCTTGTCGTTCGAGCTCACCCGGGGGTCGGACAGGATCACGCGCTGCGCGGCGTGCCCGGTCACCAGCCACGGGGTGCTGCCGTCCCAGATCCGGCCCCGGGACACGGGCGCCGTCTCGTTCAGGGCGCGCAGTCCGGCCGGCGGGGCGAACGGGCAGGTGCGGTCCCGCGCGCCCGGGTAGTCGAAGGGCTCCGCGTCAGGGGCGGCGAGTTCCGTCTCGGCCTCGGACATGGTCATTCCTCCAGATGAGGGTGGGGGTGGGGG
>NZ_JBLTJC010000265.1:0-14576 GCF_048158785.1 Streptomyces colwelliae
CTCCATGTACCGGCGCCGAACCGCACCACGGGTGCGTCGGCCGAACCGGTCGCCGTGTCACGGGAGTTGGGTGTCGTCATCGTGGACTCCTCGCTGTGTGCCGCGCAGGCGGCGATTCACGCTCGCCGACCCGCTCGGCGCGCTGGCGATCCTGTCCGTGGTCGCGGTCGTAGCCCTGTGGGTCATGAACCAGGGCGGTCCACTCAGCCTGACCGCCTCCGACCGGGCGACGGGCTCCCTCGGCCTGCTCGCCGGCCTGCTGGCCTCCGACCTGATGATCCTCCAGGTCGTCCTCCTCGCCCGGATCCCCTGGGTGGAACGGTCCTGGGGCCACGACCTGCTCACCCGCCGGCACCGTCTGATCGGCTTCGCTTCGTTCTGGCTGATGATCGCCCACGTCACCCTGTTCGCAGTGGAACGGTCCACCCGCGAACCCACGGCGATACCGGACGCACTCCTGCGCCTGTTCGTCACCGACTCATGGATGCTGTTCGCCACTGTCGGCACCCTCGCGCTGATCATGGTCGTGGTCACCTCGATCCGCGCCGCCCGCCGCCGACTGCGCTACGAGTCCTGGCACCTGCTGCACCTCTACTCCTACGCCGGCATCGCGGCCACCTTCCCGCACACCTTCACCGACGGCGCCGACTTCCACGAGACCTGGACCCGCGTGTACTGGTGGTGCCTGTACGGCTTCGCGTTCGCCGCCACCCTCCTCTACCGCGTCGCCCTGCCCGCCTGGCGCTCCCTGTACCACCGCCTGCGGGTCGAGTCCGTGGTCACGGAAACTCCAGGCACGGTGTCGATCACGTTCAAGGGCCACCGTCTGGACAGGATGCGGACCGCGTCCGGCCAGTTCTTCGTCTGGCGCTTCCTCGACGGCCCCGGCTGGTCCCGCGGCAACCCGTACACCCTCTCCGCCGCCCCCACCCCGGACCGGCTGCGCATCACCATCAAGTCCGCCGGAGACGGCAGCGACCGCGCCGCGTCCGCCGCCGATGAACTCCAGCAGTGTTTCGACGAACCCCGCGAGGGCCCGCTCCTCGCCCGGCTCGCCCGCGCCCTGGACCGCTACCTCGGCTTCGTCGACCAGCACGACGCCGGTTTCAGCGCACTGCTCCAGGGCGGCAGCGTCGTGGAGACCTCCCGTACGACGGCCATCGTGGACGGCGTCCGCAGGGCAGCCGCCGTGCACATCCTCAGCCATCTCGGCGTGGCCGAACCCGGCCCCCGCCTGCGGATGACCGTACGGATGTGGATCACGGCCGTAGAGGCGGCGTCTCTCATCTGGCTCGACGAGGACAAGCAGCCGCCGCTCGACGAGTTGCGGGACTGGCTGGTCGAGCAGTTCGGGGCGGTGCTGTCGGTGACCGCCCGGCGGGACCCGCAGACGGCCGCGCTGGTCCAGGGCCTCGCGGCGGATGGCTGAGACTGGTCCCGTGAAGAGCGAAGAGACCCCGTTCGAGGGCGGCCCCATGGACGGGCGCTCGCTGCCCATCCTCCTCGGCCCGACCGGAACCCCGCCGAAGACGTACCGCATCCCGGTCCCAGACGACGCCGGCGGCCCGCCCACGGTCCTCGTGTACCGCCGCGTCCCTCGGGGACACAGCAAACGGCTCGGCCTCCCCAAGGGCTGGAAGTACGAGTTCGATCCGGAGGGCAAGCGCGGCGGCACTCTGCGCTGGCCCTGGTCCAAACCGGACTCCGCACCAGACGCCACGCCGGGCGGCAAGCCGGACGACACCCACGGGTGACGGGGTTGGGCCGAACCGCGCACACCCGGCGCGCGGACCCGCCGCCCCCGGCTGATGCTCACGGTGCGGGGCGGAAGGCCCGCCGCGCACCGGAGGTGATGACGTGTCAGGAAGGCTTCTGCGTCTGGTCTGTACGGCAGCGGTGGCGGCCGGCACCGTCCTCGCACCGCTGCCCGCCGCGGCCGTACCCGAACCGCAGGCGCCCGGACAACGCCCCGTCGCCGAACTGCTGACGGACCTTCAGACCCTGTACCGCGATGCCGAACAGGCCACGGAGACGTACAACGCCACCGAGGAGAAGCTGAAGAAGCAGCGAGCCGAGGTCGCCCGCCTCGACTCCGAACTGTCCCGCGCCCGCCTCTCCCTCCACGACAGCCGCGGCGCCGCCGGACGGCTGGCCCGGCAGCAGTACCAGAACAGCACCGCCATCTCCCCGTACGTCCGCCTCCTGCTCGCCCGCGATCCGCAGCACGCGCTCGACGAGGGCCATGTCATCGGCCAGTTGGCGCGGGAGCGCGCCGAGACGGTGGGCCGGCTGGTCGGCAGCGAGAAGAAGAGCGACGGCCTGGCCCGCGAGGCCCGCAAGGCCCTGGACACCCAACTCACCCTGGCCGCCCGCCAGAAGAAGGACCAGGACGACGTCCGCAAACGCCTCGCCGACGTCGAGAAACTCCTCACGTCCCTCTCCCCCGACCAACTCACCGCCCTGGCCGCCTTCGAGAAGACCGACGTCGACAAGGCCCAGCAGAAGCTCGTCACTTCAGGCGCCCTGGGCGACGACTCCCGCGAACCGTCACGGGAGGGAGACCGCGCGCTCCGCTACGCCGTACAGCAGATCGGCAAACCGTACGAGTGGGGCGCGGAGGGCCCGAAGACGTACGACTGCTCAGGCCTGACCTCGGAGGCATGGGGTCACGCAGGCACCCCGATCCCGAGGACGAGCGAGGAACAGTGGGCCGACCTGCCGAGAGTCCCCCTGAACGAACTCCGCCCCGGAGACCTGGTCATCTACTTCCCCGAGGCAACCCACGTGGCGTTGTACTTGGGCGCGGGCCAGGTGGTGCAGGCCCCGCGCACAGGCGAAAAGGTCCAGGTATCCCCGCTGGCGTCCTACCCGATCCTAGGAGCCGTACGTCCAGATTCCCTACCTAAAGGGGCGCGGGGAACTGCGCGACCAGCCACAACGGACCTACAGCCGCCAACTTCCCGCAACCCCAACGGCGATTAGGCCCCCGCAACTGAGGCAAGGTACGCCCCAGTCTTCTCGGGCTCATAGAAGAAGTTCTCAAAATCCGCCGGATCATCAAACGCGTTGGCGAACCGATCCGCCACCGGCGGCAACTGCCCAGCCGCCCCAATGAGGTTGAGAACATGCTCCGGCGGCGGCCCAAGCATCGCGTTCGTCCACTTGGTGACATGCCGCGCCGTGTCCCAGTACCGCTCGAACGTGGCCCGCATCCAGTCCCCGTCGAACTCCTTCTCCCCGTGATCGAGGATCGACGCGAGATACGAAGCCGCGCACTTGGACGCCGAGTTGGACCCCTGCCCGGTGATCGGATCGTTCGCGACGACGACATCCGCGACACCGAGGACCAGGCCACCACCCGGAAGCTGACCAACCGGGTTGCGGACCGTGGGCGCGTAACGCCCGGCCAACGTCCCACCCGCGTCCGTGAGTTCGACGTCCCGCGCCCGCTCGTACTCCCACGGCGTGAACTTCTCCATGAGTTCCAGGGTCAGGGAGAGATGTTCCGCCGGGTCCTTGACGCCGTTGAAGACGTCCAACGGCCCGCCGGGTATGCCCTCCCAGAACAGGATGTCCGCGCGCCCGGACGTGGTGAGGGTCGGCATGACGAACAACTCGCCCACGCCCGGCACCAGGTTGCAGCGGACCGCGTCGTACTCCGGGTGCTCCGGGCGCGGGCCCAGACCGTGGACGTAGGAGACTGCCAGCGCGCGCTGCGGCTCGGTGTACGGGGAGCGCTCCGGGTCGCGGGCGAACATCGAGACCAGCTCGCCCTTGCCCGCCGACACGAGCACGAGGTCGTACGTACGGGAGAAGTAGTCGAGGTCGCCGACCGCCGCGCCGTGGATGACCAGTTGGCCGCCGCGCTGGGCGAACGTCTCCATCCAGCCGGCCATCTTGACCCGCTGGTCGACCGACTGCGCGTACCCGTCGAGCTTGCCCACCCAGTCGATCGCGCGCTGTGTCGGCCCCGGGTCGTGCGAGCCGGGGGCGGCGACCGAGACGCCCAGTCCTTCGATCTTCGGGGCCTGGGACTCCCAGAAGTTCAGCTGGAGATCGCGCTCGTACTGGAGTGCCGTGGTGAACATGCACTGCGTCGACATGACCCGTCCGGAGCGGATCTCGTCCGCCGTCCGGTTGGACATCAGGGTGACCTCGTACCCGTGCGACTGGAGTCCGAGGGCGAGTTGGAGCCCGGACTGGCCGGCTCCGACGACGAGTATCTTCCGCATACGGGGCTGTTCTCCTACTCGGGTGTGACGTCCAGCGCGTGGCCGACGAGAGCCAGGAGGGTCTCGATCGCCGAGATCCGGCGGCGCGCATCCATGATCATGACAGGTACGTGCGCGGGGATCGTCAACGCCTCCCGCACATCCTCCGGGTCGAACCGCTCGCTGCCTATGAAGTGGTTGACGGCGACGATGTACGGCAGCCCGCAGCTCTCGAAGTAGTCGAGTGCTGGGAAGCAGTCCTTGAGGCGGCGGGTGTCGGCCAGGACGACGGCGCCGATCGCGCCGCGCACCAGGTCGTCCCACATGAACCAGAACCGCTGCTGTCCCGGCGTACCGAACAGGTAGAGCACCAGGTCGTCGTCGAGCGTGAGACGGCCGTAGTCCATGGCGACCGTGGTCGTCATCTTGCCGGGCGTGGCCGTGAGGTCGTCGGTGTCCTCGCTGGCCTCGGTCATCAGCGCCTCCGTCTGGAGGGGCTGGATCTCGGAGACGGCGCCGACCATGGTGGTCTTGCCGGCGCCGAAGCCGCCGGCCACCACGATCTTCGCGGCGACGGGCGCACGGGTGCGGTCCGTCTGCCAGGGCCGCAATTCCTCCTCGTCATTGAGGAGTTGCTTCTCGTCGTTGAGGAGCGGGGAGACGCCGTAGGCGGCGGCGTCAGAGACGACGGAGTCCACTCAGCACCTTTTCCAGCAGAGCGCGGTCAGGACGGCCCGTACCGTGAGCGGTTCCGGTTCCGTACACACGGATCTTTCCCTGGTCGGCGAGATCGCTCAGGAGCACGCGGACCACACCGAGCGGCATCTTCAGCAGCGCGGCGATCTCGGCCACCGTGCGCATACGGCGGCAGAGTTCGACGATGGCCCGCATCTCCGGCATGACCCGGGTGTTGAGCGAACCGTTCGTCAACTCCTTGCGCTCCTCCGGGGCTTCGAGCGCCGCCACGAAGGTCTCCACCAGGAGGACATGGCCGAATCGGGTACGGCCGCCGGTCAGCGAGTAGGGGCGCACCCGGGCGGGTTTGCGGTCGCCGCCGCGCACCGGGAGCTTGTTGGGCGTACGGCTCATCGCGCACTCCCCGCGGTCGCGTCCTCGAGCGATTTCCTTAGCTCGCTGCGGAGTTCGGGCGTCAGCACATGGCCGGCCCGGCCGACGAAGAGCGCCATGTGGTACGACACGACGCTCATGTCGCAGTCCGCGGAGCCGTGCACGCCGAGCAGCGAACCGTCGCTGATCGACATCACGAAGAGGCTGCCCTCCTCCATCGCGACCATGGTGTGCTTCACCGGGCCGGAGTCCATCAGCTTCGCGGCGCCGATGGTGAGGCTGCCGATGCCGGAGACGATGGTGGCGAGGTCCGCGGCGGAACCTCGCGGTCCGGTGCGCTTGGTTTCGAGGGCTTCCTTGGCCTCGGCGTTCCTCCCCGGATCGGAGGAGAGGAGCAGCAGGCCGTCGGAGGAGACGACCGCGACCGACTGGATGCCGGGCACCTCCTCGACGAGGTTGCTCAGCAGCCAGTGCAGGTTGCGGGCTTCACTGCTCAGTCCGAAGGTACTGGGCGCGGTCAACTGCTTGCCTCCTCGACGGTGCCCCCCGTGGGTTCTTCGGATGGTGCGGTTGCGCTTCGCGGGGCCGGGACCGGGTTCTGGCCGGTCTTTTCGGCGATTTCCGCTTCTACGTCGCGGTAGCCGGCGGAGGCTCCCGCGCGGAAGCCGCCGAGTCTGCGGCGCAGGGCTTCGGCGTCTACCGTGCCGGTTCGCTGGCGCGGGGCCTGGGCGGGCTGGGTGATCTTGGGGGTGCGCTTGGGGAGGCCCTTGTCCGTGACGGGGTCCTCGTCCTGGGCTCGCTCGTGTTCCACGGCTTCGGCTTCGCCATCAGCCGGGATCTTGCTCCCACCCGCACCGCCCGTGCGGCCATCGTCGTCGGGTGCGGGTGGCCCCTGTGGGGCGAACTCGCCATCGGCGACCGGCCGTTCGTGCGCGGCTGCCCGTGCGTCTGCTGCTCGCGGGGCTTCCGTGGACGCTCGGTCCTCCGGCGTCAGTGGCAGCAGGAGTTCCATCGTCATCTCCGCGGGAGACTCCGGCGGGATCTCCACCGGATTTCCCGCCGGAGGCTCCGCCGACGTTTCCGCCGGGGTCTCCCGTACCGCCTGCTCCGCCAAGGCCACCAGCGGGTCCTTGTGTTCCGAACGGCCGTGCAGGACGTTGGAGTTGGACTCCGCGGAGGCGCCGGGGAGGGAGTAGGAGTGGGTGTCGCCGGTCAGCGGGGCGGCGGACGGGACCGCTGACGCGGGGGCCGCGGCGAGCAGGGGGCTGGGGAGGACCACCACCGCCGCGATGCCGCCCTGTTTCTGGTCGCGGAGCTGGACGCGGACGCCGTGGCGGTGGGCCAGGCGGGCCACGACGTACAGGCCCAGGCCCAGACCCTCCTCGCCCTCCTGGTCGTAGGGGGACTCCGGGTCGAACTCGGTGAGGCGGGCGTTGAGGCCGGCCATGCGGCTGATGGTCATGCCGATGCCCTCGTCCTGGACGGAGAGCATGACCTCGCCGTTCTCCAGGAGCCAGCCGGAGATCTCCACGGGGGCGTCCGGCGGGGAGAACGAGCTCGCGTTCTCCATCAGTTCGGCCAGCAGGTGGCTGATGTCGTCGGCCGCGAAGCCCGCCACGTGCGCGTGCGGGGGGAGTGCCGAGATGCGGACGCGTTCGTAGCGTTCGATCTCGCTGACCGCCGCGCGGACCACGTCGACCAACGGGACGGGCCCGGCGTGCTGTTGGACGTGTTCGGTGCCGGCCAGGACGAGGAGGTTCTCGCTGTGACGGCGCATGACCGTGGCGAAGTGGTCGAGCTTGAAGAGGGTGGCGAGGCGGTCGGGGTCCTGCTCGCGCTCCTCCAGGCCCTCGATGACGGCGAGTTGGCGCTCGACGAGGCCCAGCGTGCGCAGCGCGAGGTTGACGAAGGTGCCGCCGATGCTGGTGCGCAGCCGCTCCAACTGGCCTGCCGAGTCGGTGACTTCGGCGCGGAGTTCCTCGCGGGCGTCGGCCATCTTCTGGCGCTGGCCGACCAGGTGTTTGCGGTCGGCCTCCAGGGTGGCGATGCGCTCGTGGAGGGCGGCGGCATGCGCGTGCAGGGAGTTGACCGAGCGGACGACCTGGGCGAACTCGTCGTTGCGGCCGGTGAACTTGATGGGCTCCTCGGCCGCCGGGTCCTCCGCCTCGGCCAGGCGCGTCGAGCCGCGGCGCAGGACCGAGAGCGGGCGGGTGAGGGTGCGGGCCATCGCGGTGGCGATGCCCACAGCCAGCAGCATCAGCGCGCCGAGGATCGCGATGCGGATCTCCAGCGCGGTGACGTCGTCGTCGCGGAGCTGGGCGAGGTCCTTGACACGGTCCACGTAGAGCGCGGACTCCTCGCCGCGCATCAGGTCGACGCGGGCGGAGAGCGCCGCGTCGAGCTTCTTCGTGCTGGTGTCCAACTGGTCGTCGGACAGCGTGGGCTGGGCGGTGAGGGAGGTGAGGTACTTCTCGGCGGAGTTGACCTCGGACCCGGTGACCACGGAGTCGTAGCCCGCGACGGCGTCCTTCGTCGCGCCGTCGCGGAAGTCGGCGAGGGCGGCGTCGGAGCGCAGCCGGGCCTGCTGGGCGGCGGCGCTGAGGGCGTCGCGCTCCTTGGCCTGGGCCTTCGTCGAGGTGGTCTCGGTGACGGCGAGACCGGTGATGGGGCTGATGACCGTCTCGGTGGTCGTCGGCACGTTCAGGGCGGCCAGCAGCAGCCCCCGGGCGGCGGCGGCCTGCTGGACGGCGGCGTCGAGTTCGGCGAGCGCGTAGGCGCCGGAACCGGCCCGCGGCGGCATCTGCTCCGCCAACTGCTCGGCCAGCCGGTGCAGTTCGGTGATGGCACCGGAGTACGCGACGTGCGCCTCCAGCGCGCTGCTCTTCCCGGTGAGCGCGGCCCGTCGTACGGCGGCGACGTCGTCGAGGTCCGAGCGGAGCGCGGCGGAGATGTCGGTGTCGGCGCGGAGTTCCTCGACCTGGCGGTCGACGCGGGCGCTGCGGTCCTCGTCCGGGGCCTGCGACTTGGGGCGGCCGGCGGCGATGTACGAGGTGACCTCGTCCCGCTCGTCGGCGAGCGAGTGGGCCAGCGACAGCGCGTCCTGGGTCTGCCCGGCGAGGGTCACCAGGTCCTGGGAGTCGCTCAGTTGGCCCGAGGCGGTGACGAGGGAGGGAACACCGGCCGCGGCGATGGCGGCGGCCACGACGGCTACGGCGATGATGAGCCGGTTGCGTACGTGGGTGCGGCGCCCCCTGCCCGCGGGGTCGGGCGTGGCTGCACCGGTGGCGCCCCCCTGAGGGGCCGTCTGCTTGCCTGTGCGCCGCGGCCGCTTTTTCTGCACCGGTGCTCGCATTCCTGACTCGTGATACCCATGGGCCCGGGTGACGCTCCGTCATCCCGGTACGGCGACCCTCCCAGTGCCGGTAGGCAGTGGCCGCGCATCGTCCGGCCCGCCACCCGAAGGAGTGAACCCCGGAGGGGAGTTGGCGGGCAAGTTCCGGCGGCCGGTCCAAGGCCCGCGCGCGCCGCGCCGGTTGGACGTGAGCGGCGCGCTTTGGCAGGATTCGCCGCCACGCGTTCCCGGAGTGATCCATTCCAGCCCAAACCAGGCGCCTGACCTGCACGACTGCGCCCATTCGACCATGAGTGCCAACGTTTTGCGGAGCCTGTGAAGAGGTCGTGCAGACTGGCCGAATGCGTACGGAACTTGTGTCGGAACCCGGCGACCCGGACCGCCCCAACGAGGACTTCGCGAGTGTCGGCCTTCCGGCCTCGGGACAGGGCGGTTCGCTGATCGTCCTGGACGGAGTGACACCGCCGAGAGGGGAGACGGGCTGTCTTCATTCGGTCCCCTGGTACACCGCGCGCCTGGGCGGCGCGCTGACCGAACTGACCGTTTCCTACCGGGATCTGACCCTGGCGGAGATTCTCTCCCGGGCGATCCTCCGAACAGCTGAGGCCCACGCCGCCACCTGTGACCTTTCTCACCCACGCACCCCACAGGCAACGGTCGTACTGGCCCGCTGGTCCCCCCAGGAGGTCGAATACCTGGTCCTCTCGGACTCCGCCCTGCTGGCCGAATCCCCGGCCGGCGAGGTGACCGTCGTACTGGACGACCGCCTGTCCCGCCTCCCCCGCTCCGCTCTCGCGACGGACGCCATGATCGACACCACGCTCCGTAACAAGGAGGGCGGCTTCTTCACGGCCGCCGCCGATCCGTCGGTGGCGGCACGGGCGGTGACGGGTTCGCTCCCCCGCGCCGACGTCCGCGCCCTCACCGCCCTGACGGACGGGGCGACGCGGTGGGTGGAGAAGTTCGGCCAGGGCGACTGGGCGGACTGCTTCGCTCTCGTACGGAAGGAGGGGGCGCCGGAGCTGGTGACCCGGGTACGGGCGCTGGAACGGGCCGACGCGGAGGAGCGGACGCATCTGCGGCGGAGCAAGACGCACGACGACGCGACGGTCGTGTACGTCGAGCTGTGAACCGGCTGCTACGTCGGTGTCACCTCTCCCGCGGACGTCAGGCTGCGACCGGCCGCCACGGCGGTGTCACCTCTCCGTTCGGTGTCACTTCTCCATGACGCCGTTCAACTGGTGGATCAGGCGGGCCAGTTCGGCGACCTCGCGGCGGTCCCAGTGGGAGAGCTGGCTGACGTAGCGCGCCCGCCGGGCCTCGCGGACGTGGGCGACCCGGCGGCGGCCCTCGTCGGTGAGGTCGACCAGCCAGGCCCGGCCGTCCGCCGGGTCGGGCTCGCGGGCGATCAGCCCCAGGTCCTCCAGGGCGCGCAGCTGGCGGGACATCGTGGCCTTGCCGACGCCGATGTAGGCGGCCAGCTCCGTGGCCCGCTGCCGGCCGTACTCGTCGAGCCGGACCAGCAAGCCGTACGCGGCGGACTCCAGGTCGGGGTGGACCTCGCGGGCCATCTCGCCCTGGTTGGCCCGGGCCCGGCGGAAGAGGAACGTCAACTCGCGCTCCAGGGACAGGTATTCGTGGTCGACGGCGAGTCCGTCGGGGCCCACGGACAGCGCGCCGCCGTCTCCGGAAAGGCCGCCGCCGTCCGCGGGAAGCCCACCGCCGTTCCTGTCCTCACCCTTGTGCACGTCAGCACCCATTGGTCCGCTTTCCCGATCGTGAAAGTTTCCGCCAAACACCGTCATCGCCGCAGCTCCGCCAGTATTTCGCAGGGCTAGACCAACGGCGTCGTCCGGACCCCCTTCCCACGCGGTCTTCTCGGTGCGTAGCTTCTTTACCAGGCAATGACTGGCATGGCCACGCCAACATCAACTCCCTCTCCCTCCACTCCCCCACCGCGCTCGACCGCGCCCTCGGAGGCACGCCATGCCCATGCCCACGCCTGTGCACAGACCCCGAACGCCACGCCTGCGGTACCTCTCCCTCGTCCTCGCCCTCTCCGGCGTCCTGCTGGCAGGGCTCTCCCACCCGGCGGCCGCCGTCCCCGCCCGCGGCTCCGCCTACATGGGCATCGGCGTCCTGGCGCACGACGGCCAGGACGGCCCGCCCGCCGGCACCGCCGCCGCCCAGACGGAGGGCGTCGACGTCAGCGGCTACCAGGGCGACGTCGCCTGGTCGACCCTGTGGAGCAGCGGGGTCAAGTGGGCCTACACGAAGGCGACCGAGGGGACGTACTACACGAACCCCTACTTCACCCAGCAGTACAACGGCTCCTACGGCGTCGGCATGATCCGCGGCGCCTACCACTTCGCGACGCCGGACACGACGAGCGGCGCCACCCAGGCCAACTACTTCGTCGACCACGGCGGCGGCTGGTCCAAGGACGGCCGCACCCTCCCCGGCGTCCTCGACATCGAGTGGAACCCGTACGGCGCGTCCTGCTACGGCAAATCGGCCGCGGCGATGGTCAGTTGGATCGCCGACTTCCTGTCGACGTACAGGTCCCGCACCGGCCGTGACGCCGTGATCTACACGGCGACGAGCTGGTGGTCCGACTGCACGGGCAACTCCAGCGCCTTCGCGTCCGCCGACCCGCTGTGGATCGCGCGGTACGCGTCGGACCCGGGGACGCTGCCGGGCGGGTGGTCGTTCTACACGATGTGGCAGTACACATCGTCGGGGCCGACGGTCGGGGACCACGACAAGTTCAACGGGGCGCTGGACCGGGTGGTCGCGCTCGCCAACGGGTGAGGACCGGCTGAACGACGAGAGCCCGGGCCCCCCTTGAAGGGACCCGGGCCCTCGCCCATTCATCCGGCAGCGTCCGTCACGCCGCCACCGGAACCTCCGACGCCGCGCCGTTCGTCGCCGGCGACAGCGCCAGCTCCAGGACCTGGCGGACGTCCGTCACCGCGTGGACGTCGAGCTTGTCCAGGACCTCGGCCGGGACGTCGTCCAGGTCGGGCTCGTTGCGCTTCGGGATGATCACGGTGGTGACCCCGGCCTGGTGCGCGGCGAGCAGCTTCTGCTTCACGCCGCCGATCGGGAGGACCCGACCGGTCAGGGAGACCTCACCGGTCATCGCCACGTCCGTGCGGACCAGGCGGCCGCTGAGCAGCGACGCCAGGGCCGTCGTCATCGTGACGCCCGCGCTCGGGCCGTCCTTCGGCACCGAACCCGCCGGGAAGTGGATGTGCACGCCCCGGTCCTTCAAGTCGCCGACGGGCAGCTCCAGTTCGGCGCCGTGCGAGCGGAGGAAGGACAGGGCGATCTGCGCGCTCTCCTTCATCACGTCACCCAGCTGACCGGTCAGGGTCAGACCCGCCGCGCCCGTCTCCGGGTCGGCCAGCGACGCCTCGACGTAGAGGACGTCACCACCCGCGCCGGTGACCGCGAGGCCGGTGGCGACACCGGGTACGGCCGTGCGGCGCTCGGCCGGGTCCTGGGCGGACTCGGGGACGTGGTGCGGCCGTCCGATCAGAGCGCGCAGGTCGGCGTCGGTCACCGTGAACGGCAGCTCCCGCTGGCCCAGTTCGTGCTGGGCCGCGATCTTGCGCAGCAGCCGGGCGACGGACCGCTCCAGGGTGCGGACGCCCGCCTCACGGGTGTACTCACCGGCGAGCTTGCGCAGCGCGCTCTCGTCGATGACGACCTCGTCGTCCTTCAGCCCCGCCCGCTCCAGCTGGCGCGGAAGCAGGTGGTCACGGGCGATGACGACCTTCTCGTCCTCGGTGTAACCGTCGAGCCGTACCAGTTCCATACGGTCGAGCAGCGCCTCCGGGATGGCTTCGAGTACGTTGGCCGTCGCCAGGAACACCACATCGCTCAGGTCGAGTTCGACCTCCAGGTAGTGGTCGCGGAAGGTGTGGTTCTGCGCGGGGTCGAGCACTTCGAGCAGAGCGGCCGCCGGGTCCCCCCGGTAGTCGGACCCCACCTTGTCGATCTCGTCCAGCAGGACCACCGGGTTCATGGACCCGGCCTCCTTGATGGCGCGGACGATCCGGCCGGGGAGGGCACCCACGTACGTACGCCGGTGACCGCGAATCTCGGCCTCGTCCCGAACCCCGCCCAGCGCGACCCGCACGAACTTCCGCCCCATCGCGTGCGCGACGGACTCACCGAGCGAGGTCTTGCCGACACCGGGCGGACCGACGAGGGCGAGCACGGCACCACCGCGCCGGCCACCGACAACACCCAGGCCCCGCTCCGCGCGCCGCTTGCGCACGGCCAGGTACTCGGTGATGCGCTCCTTCACGTCGTTCAGACCGGCGTGCTCGGCGTCGAGGATCGCCTTGGCACCCTGGATGTCGTACTCGTCCTGGGTCCTTTCGTTCCACGGCAGTTCAAGAACGGTGTCCAGCCAGGTACGGATCCACGACCCCTCGGGCGACTGGTCGGAGGACCGCTCAAGCTTCTCGACCTCCTTGAGCGCGGCCTCACGGACCTTCTCGGGAAGATCGGCGGCCTCGACCCGGGCGCGGTAGTCATCGGACTCCTCACCCTCGCTCGTGTCCCCATTCAGCTCGCGCAGTTCCTTGCGGACGGCTTCGAGCTGGCGCCGCAGCAGGAACTCGCGCTGCTGCTTGTCGACGCCTTCCTGCACGTCCTTGGCGATGGTCTCGGCAACGTCCTGCTCGGCGAGGTGGTCGCGCAGGTGCTGGGTGGCGAGCTTCAGCCGGGCCACCGGTTCGGCGGTCTCCAGCAGCTCGATCTTCTGTTCAGTGGTGAGGAAAGGCGAGTAGCCGGAGTTATCGGCAAGCGTGGACACGTCATCGATGGCCTGCACGCGGTCGACGACCTGCCAGGCCCCCCGCTTGCGCAGCCACGCGGTGGCCAGCGCCTTGTATTCCTTCACCAGCTCGGAAACGGAGCCGGGCAAGGGTTCGGGCAGGCTCTCGTCGAGCGCGGTGCCCTCGACCCAGAGCGCGGCACCAGGACCGGTGGTCCCGGCCCCGATCTTCACGCGGCTACGGCCGCGGATCAGCGCACCCGGGTCACCGTCGGCCAGCCGGCCGACCTGCTCGATGGTGCCGAGCACGCCGGTGCTGGCGTAGGTCCCGTCGATGCGTGGCACCAGCAGGACCTTGGGCTTTCCGGGCTCGGACCGCGCGGCTGCCTGGGCGGCCTCCACGGCGGCGCGTACATCGGTGTCGTTCAGGTCCAGCGGAACCACCATTCCGGGCAGCACGACCTCGTCGTCGAGCGGCAGCACGGGCAGGGTGAGCGGTGTGGACGTCGAAGCCATGATCTCCCCTTAGGCAGTCAAGTTGAGCTATGCCGACTCAATGCTTGGGCGGCTTCGATTGTTCCCCACCTGTTGTTCGCCGTGAGCGATCAGCGGTAGCGCACCGGGCTCCGTGCAGGTCAACACGGAAATGGGGCGAGGGCTTCCCGGGGAACGAGGTGTTCTGACGGGGCGGCCGGGATGTTCCGACGGGGCGGCCGGGGTGTTCCGACAGGGCGATCAGGGCTCGGCAGTCGATGTCAGTGGCGCCTGCCACGACGCCCGGACGCCACAGCGGCCATAGACGCCATCACGGTCAGGAGAGACACATGGGCACCTGGGACGTCGGCCCCTTCGACAACGACACGGCGGCGGACTGCCACGGAATTCCTCGATGCGCCCACTCAGTTGTCGAACTACCGTGTGCTCATGGAGCGCATCACCAAGGCCGCGCTTCCCAAGAAGGAGTCACGTGAGTTCATCCACTCCCTCGTACAGAGCGCCTGAAGGGGGAAACGTGTCCCAGTTCATCTGGCGGAAGGGATCGACGGGCGCTGGGCGGCCGCGGTGAATCAACTCGGGCTGCCCGGTGTGCACTTCAGGGAGGCGTACTTCGCGCCCACCTTCTCCAAGTTCCAGGGCAAGACCGTCGGCGGGGTCC
>NZ_JBLTJC010000266.1:0-14512 GCF_048158785.1 Streptomyces colwelliae
CCTGGAGTCCATGTCCGACGAGCGCAAGCTCGGCCGCTGGGCTCGGCGGCCGAGAAGTTCATGTCCCTCGCCGAAGTCGTAGCGGATCGCCACGTCGCGCCCGGACGACCCAGTTCGTGGGCGTGGACGACCTGGTGACCGGGGCCGGCGAGGAGCACCACGAGCCGGACGCCTTCGCTCATCTCTTCCGGGACCAGGGCCAGGGCGGCGGACGACCGCCGATGGAGTCCCCGGCGGTCCCCGGACCGTCCCCGGCACCGCCCTCGGGCCAGGCGCCCGCCGTGCCGTCTCCGGCGCCGATGTCCGACGCCACGATGCAGCTCACTCCTACGGCGCCGGCGCCCGCGGCCGCTCCCAAGAAGGGCGGGAAGGCCTCCGGACTACTGAAGTCGAGCGCCGTGATGGCGGCGGGCACGATGGTCTCCCGCCTGACCGGCTTCGTCCGCTCCGCGCTGATCGTCTCGGCGCTGGGCACGGCTCTCCTCGGCGACACTTTCCAGGTCGCTTACCAGCTGCCGACGATGATCTACATCCTGACCGTCGGCGGCGGACTCAACTCCGTCTTCGTGCCGCAGCTCGTGCGCGCGATGAAAGAGGACGACGACGGCGGCGAGGCATTCGCCAACCGTCTGCTGACCCTGGTCATCGTGGCGCTCGGAGCACTGACCGCGCTCGCGATGTTCGCGGCACCCCTCCTGGTCCGCCTGCTGTCGAACCCGGTCGCCAGCGACCCCGCAGCCGACCACGTCGCCGTCACCTTCACCCGCTACTTCCTGCCCACGATCTTCTTCATGGGCATCCACGTGGTGATGGGCCAGATCCTCAACGCCCGCGGCAAGTTCGGCGCGATGATGTGGACCCCGGTCCTCAACAACGTCGTCATCATCGCGACGCTCGGCATGTTCCTCTGGGTGTACGGCACCTCGGCGGACTCCGGTATGAAGGTCGAGAACATCCCTCCGGAAGCCCAGCGCCTCCTGGGTATCGGTGTTCTCCTCGGTCTGGTCGTCCAGGCGCTGGCGATGATCCCGTATCTGCGGGAAACGGGGTTCAAGCTGCGACTGCGGTTCGACTGGAAGGGCCACGGCCTCGGCAAGGCCGCGATGCTCGCCAAGTGGACCGTCCTCTTCGTTCTCGCGAACCAGGCCGGTGCCCTCGTGGTGACCCAGCTCGCGACCGCGTCGGTCGCGGACACGAACATCGCCGGTACCGGATTCAGCGCCTATGCCAACGCCCAGCTCATCTGGGGCCTGCCTCAGGCCATCATCACGGTGTCCCTGATGGCCGCCCTGCTGCCGCGCATCTCTCGCTCGGCCGCCGAGGGCGACGGCGGAGCCGTCCGCGACGACATCTCCCAGGGATTGCGCACGACCGCCGTCGCGATCGTGCCGATCGCCTTCGGACTGCTCGCCCTCGGCATCCCGATGTGCACCCTGATCTTCGGTTCCTCCGGTACCGGCGCGGCCACGAACATGGGCTTCATGCTGATGGCCTTCGCCCTCGGCCTGATCCCGTACTCGGTGCAGTACGTCGTCCTGCGCGCCTTCTACGCCTACGAGGACACCCGGACGCCCTTCTACAACACCGTCATCGTGGCTGCGGTCAACGCGGCCGCCTCGGCGGTCTGTTACTTCGTGCTCCCGGCCCGCTGGGCCGTGGTCGGCATGGCAGCCTCGTACGGCCTCGCGTACGCGATCGGTGTCGGCGTCGCCTGGAACCGGCTGCGCAAGCGGCTGGACGGCGACCTGGACGGCACGCGCGTGCTGCGGACGTACGCTCGGCTCTGTATCGCCTCCGTGCCGGCCGCAGTTCTCAGTGGTGCGGTCTGCTACGGGATCGGTCATACGCTCGGCCAGGGGGTCGTCGGCTCGTTCGCCGCCCTCCTGGTGGGCGGTGCCGTACTGCTCGGAATCTTCTACGTCGCCGCTCGCCGCATGCGCATCGAGGAGCTCAACTCCCTCGTGGGCATGGTGCGCGGGCGCTTGGGGCGTTGAGGCGGGGGCACACGCACAACCATCGTCCGCCGCTGTGTGTCGTGCATAGCGGCAGACTGTGGGCACAATTGGTTTCGGCGTCGGACAGCGTGCAACGGATGGGGAGGCAGGAGCGACGGTGGCGGAACGGAGCACGGCTGCCGTCGACGTGGCAGACAACAGCGGCGACGAGCCGCTGACCGCCAAGGCGGACCAGTCCACGGCCGACGGGGTGGCCCAGAACCCGGAGCGGGACACGGAGAGCGACAAGGCACAGGGGAGCGGCGGGATCGAGGAAACCGAGAAGGCCTCGCCTCCCGAACTGCACAGCGGTCACAAGCTCGCCAGACGCTATCGCCTCGAAGAGTGCGTCACCCGTCTGGACGGCTTCAGCAGTTGGCGCGCAGTGGACGAGAAACTCCGCCGTGCCGTCGGCGTCCACATCCTGCCCGCGGACCATGCGCGGGCCCGCTCGGTGCTGGCCGCGGCCCGTTCCTCGGCGCTGCTGGGTGATCCCCGCTTCGTCCAGGTCCTGGACGCCGTGGAGGAGAACGACCTCGTCTACGTCGTGCACGAATGGCTGCCCGACGCCACGGAACTGACGGCGCTTCTGGCCCCCGGCCCGCTGGAGGTGCACGACGCCTACCAGATGGTCAGTCAGATCGCCTCTGCCATGGCCGCCGCACACCGCGAGGGCCTCGCCCATCTGCGCCTGAACCCGAACGCCGTGCTGCGCACCTCGTCCGGCCAGTGGCGCATCCGCGGTCTGGCCGTCAACGCCGCGCTGCGCGGCATCAGTTCGGACACCCCGCAGCGCACGGACACGGAGGCGATCGGCGCCCTGCTGTACGCGGCGCTCACTCAGCGCTGGCCGTACGAGGACGACGCCTACGGTCTGTCCGGGCTGCCCAAGGGCGTTGGTCTCATCGCCCCCGACCAGGTGCGTGCCGGTGTCCACCGCGGTCTGTCGGAGCTCGCCATGCGCGCGCTCGCCAACGACGGTGCCACGGCCTCACGGCACGAGTCGGCGTGCACCACGCCGGAGGAACTGGTGAAGGCGATCGGCGAGATGCCCCGCATCCGCCCTCCGGAGCCGGCGTTCACCGCACCGCCCGAGTACCAGCGCACGACGTACCAACAGGGCACGTACGGCCGCCCGTCACCGCATCCCGGTGCCACCCAGGTCCTGCCGACCCCGCCGCCCCCACTGCAGAGCCGCACCGGCAAGGCCCTCAAGTGGGCCGTGTCCGCGCTGCTGATCGCCGCGCTGGGCCTGGGCAGCTGGCAGCTCGCGGACGCGCTCATGGACCAGGGCAACAAGTCCGAGGACACGAAGCAGACGCAGACGACGGACGGGAACGACAAGAGCGGCGACAAGACCAAGCCGGTCAAGACGCTCGCGATCCAGGGCGCCAAGGAGTTCGTGGCGAAGGGCGACGCCCAGCATCCGGCCGACGTCGACAAGACCTACGACGGCAACGCGTCGACGTACTGGCGGACCTCGAGCTTCATAGGGGGCCCGGTGCTCGCGCCGTACAAGCCGGGCGTGGGCATCGTCTATGACCTCGGTTCTGCCCAGGACGTCTCCACGGCGACCATAGGGCTCTACTACAGCGGCGATCACACCACGGTGAAGCTCTACGCGACCGACTCGCTGTCTCCTTCCTCGCTGGACTCCATGACGCAGATCGGTACCGTCACGACGACCGGGACCAGCGCCACGGTGAAGGTCACCAAGCACGTGAAGAGCCGGTACGTTCTTGTCTGGCTCACCGCTCTGCCCCACGCGGACGGCGACCAGTACAGCGACGCCGGCTACAAGCAGGCCATCACCGACGTGAAGTTCACGGGCTGACGTCTCACCGGAGGGGGAGGGGGTCCGATGGCGGAAGGCGCCGGATACGACGGAACGAGCGATCAGGATCTGCTCGCCCGCCATGTCGAAGGCGACCCGGACGCCTTCGGCGAGCTCGTCCGGCGGCATCGCGACCGGCTCTGGGCCGTGGCCCTGCGCACGCTGGGAGACCGCGAGGAGGCCGCTGACGCCGTCCAGGACGCCCTCGTCTCCGCCTACCGGGCCGCCCACACCTTCCGCGGCCAGTCGGCCGTCACAACCTGGCTGCACCGGATCACGGTGAACGCCTGTCTGGACCGCGCCCGCAAAGCGGCCTCCAGGAAGACGTCCCCGGTCGACGACACCGAGCGCCTGGAACAACTCCTGGAACCGCACGAGTCGGCCGCGGCTCCCGCTGAGCGCAATGACCTGCACCGCCAACTGCTGGAAGCCCTGGGCACCCTCCCGCCCGACCAGCGCGCCGCCCTCATCTTGGTGGACATGCAGGGCTACCCGGTCGCGGAGGCCGCCCAGATCCTCGATGTGCCGACCGGCACGGTGAAGAGCCGCTGCGCCCGCGGAAGAGCCAGACTGCTGCCGCTGCTCACCCATCTACGGCCGGAAAGAGCCGGTGACGGCAAGGAACCGGGCGCAGGACGGAACCGGGCGCAGGGGACATCCGTCCCACCGGCAGCGGGACCCCACGACGCGGGTCCCAAGGATGCAGGGCCGAGCGATTCAGCTGCTGTGAAGGGCGGAGGTGGGCGAGCGTGACATCCACGACAGACACGCCCGGGCACCCGGACGTCGCGGAGATCTCCGACCTCACCGAGGGCCTTCTCCCGCCGTCCAGGGGAGCCGAGGTACGACGGCATCTGGACGAGTGTGAACTCTGTGCGGACGTCCACGACTCGCTGGAGGAGATCCGGGGTCTCCTGGGCACCCTGCCCGGACCACCGCGCATGCCCGCCGAGGTCGCGGGTCGTATCGACGCGGCCCTCGCCGCGGAAGCCCTCCTGGGCTCCACCGCCCCCGAGTCCCTGGCCGCGCCGACATTGGTGAGCGCGTCCCGAGCCACCTCGGACGAGGACGGCGAGCACACCGAGACGCATGTTTCACGTGAAACATCGCCTACGGCGGATCGCCCGTCAGGACACGCACACGCGGCGACCGGTCCCGGACGCAACAAGGAACGCAAAGACCGGAGGCGCGGCGGACGTCGCGGGAGGATCGTCCTGGGAGCCGTGTTCACCGCGGCCGTTCTGGGAGCCGGCTCCCTGTTCATCCAGTCGCTGGGCGAACACAAGTCGTCCGACACGGCTCAGGGGAACTCGACCAGCTCTGCGGACACCTTCTCCAAGGGGAAGCTGCAGAGCGAGGTCTCGGATCTTCTCTCCACCAAGTCCTCCACAAGTCAGGGCGCCAACAGTGAGAAGCCCTGGAACGTCGCGTCCGACCCCGGTGGCGCGGAGTCTTCCATCAAGACTCCCAAAACCCTGATCGAACCGTCCGGCTCCATCCCGGACTGCATCCGGCAGGGCGTCGACCGTGGCAACACGGATGTCCTCGGTTTCAAGAAGGGCACCTACAACGGGACCGCCGCTTATCTCGTGGTGCTGCCCGACGCTTCCGACAACAGCCGGGTGACGGCCTACGTCGTGGACGCGACCTGCGTGAGCCGCCAGACATCCACTCCTGGCGAAGTCCTTCTGACGCAGTCGTTCCCGCATTCCTGACTCCGGACGCCTCCTCTCCTTCCTTCATGGCGATTCCCTGCCGTGTGCCGTCTCCGTGTGCCCGGACACAGCGGGAATGCGGGCCCCGTAGGATCCGTTGGGTGGTGTGGAGGCTCCGACAGGGGGCTCCCGCCGGTCGTACTGACGCAGTCCAGAGACGAGGAACCAAGCCGTGAGCGACGTCCGAAACGTGATCATCATCGGCTCCGGGCCCGCCGGCTACACGGCGGCGCTCTACACCGCGCGCGCGTCGCTGAAGCCGCTGGTGTTCGAAGGTGCCGTCACCGCCGGTGGCGCGCTGATGAACACCACCGAGGTCGAGAACTTCCCGGGCTTCCAGGACGGCGTCATGGGCCCCGAGCTCATGGACAACATGCGCGCCCAGGCCGAGCGCTTCGGCGCCGAGCTGATCCCGGACGATGTGGTCTCCGTCGACCTGACCGGTGAGATCAAGACCGTCACGGACACCTCAGGCACCGTGCACCAGGCGAAGGCCGTCATCGTCACCACCGGCTCCCAGCACCGCAAGCTGGGCCTGCCGAACGAGGACGCGCTCTCCGGCCGGGGTGTCTCCTGGTGTGCCACCTGTGACGGGTTCTTCTTCAAGGACCAGGACATCGCCGTCATCGGTGGTGGCGACACGGCGATGGAGGAGGCGACCTTCCTCTCCCGCTTCGCCAAGTCCGTGACGATCGTCCACCGTCGGGACAGCCTGCGCGCCTCCAAGGCGATGCAGGAACGCGCCTTCGCCGACCCGAAGATCAAGTTCGTCTGGGACAGCGAGGTCGCCGAGATCGAGGGCGACCCGAAGCTCGCCGGCCTCAAGCTGCGCAACCTGAAGACCGGGGAACTCTCGGACCTGGCGGTGACGGGCCTGTTCATCGCGATCGGCCACGACCCCCGCACGGAGCTCTTCAAGGGCCAGCTGGACCTGGACGGAGAGGGCTACCTGAAGGTCGAGGCGCCCTCGACCCGTACCAACCTGACCGGTGTCTTCGGCGCCGGTGACGTCGTCGACCACACCTACCGCCAGGCGATCACCGCCGCCGGCACTGGCTGCTCCGCCGCTCTGGACACCGAGCATTTCCTTGCCGCCCTTGCGGACAAGGAGCAGGCAGAGCCCGCGAAGACCACCGTCTGACCTCTATCCTCCCCACCGCACGATCAAGTTAAGGAGCCCGCCGTGGCCGGCACTCTGAAGAATGTGACCGACGATTCCTTCGACGAGGACGTCCTCAAGAGCGACAAGCCCGTCCTGGTGGACTTCTGGGCTTCCTGGTGCGGCCCGTGCCGCCAGATCGCTCCGTCCCTCGAAGCCATCGCCGCCGAGCACGGTGACCAGATCAAGATCGTCAAGCTCAACATCGACGAGAACCCGGCGACGGCCGCCAGGTACGGCGTCATGTCCATCCCGACCCTGAACGTCTACCAGGGTGGCGAGGTCGCCAAGACCATCGTCGGCGCCAAGCCGAAGGCCGCGATCCTTCGCGACCTCGACGAGTTCATCGCCAGCAAGTGATGTTTCACGTGAAACCGTGTTTCACGTGAAACACGAAGGGGCCGACTCCACGGAGTCGGCCCCTTTGCTTTAGAGCGGTCGAAGCGCTGGTTCCTTCTGTACGGCCCCCAGCAGTCGGTCGAGCGCCATCTCCACGTCTTCCTTCCAGGAGAGCGTTGTACGCAGCTCCAGCCTCAGCCGTGGATAGGTGGGATGCTGACGGACCGTCTTGAAGCCCACGGCGAGCAGATGGTCGGCGGGCAGGACGCAAGCGGCCTCTTTCGCGTGGGCATCACCGAAGGCCTCGATCGCCTTGAAGCCCCGCCGCAGCAGATCCTTGGCGACTGTCTGCACCATGACCCGACCCAGTCCCTGCCCCTGATAGCCCGGCATGATGAACGACGTCATCAGCTGCACGGCGTCCGGTGACACGGGGCTTGTGGGAAACGCCGTCGAGCGGGGGACGTAAGCAGGGGGCGCGTAGAGGACGAAGCCCACCGGCACGTCATCGACGTAGACGACGCGTCCGCAGGAGCCCCAGTCCAGCAGGACGGCGGAGATCCAGGCTTCCTTCTCCACGGACGCCGTGCCTGCCTTTACCGCGGCTTGTCCGCTGACGGGGTCCAACTCCCAGAAGACGCACGACTGACAGCGGTTGGGAATGTCCGGGAGATTATCCAGCGTGAGCGGTACGAGCCGACGCCCCATGAAGGCTGATCCTCGCTTCCTTCGCCCGCAGCGCCGCGGGCGGCTGTCAGAGCGCTGCGTTCTCTGAGCAGACTGCCGACGAACCCGCCGACCGCCCCCAGGCCCAGACCCGCGCTCACCAGTCCGGTGCGGCTCACCGTTCGCATGGCCCCCGCCTCCCCTAAGAGGTGCTGCCAGGTGGATGCGCCATACCCGAACGCATCGTATCCATGATGCGATTGCATCGATACCGACAGAAAGCAAAGAGCGGGCCGCGTTCCGGTACACACCGGACACGGCCCGCTCTGCTGGTCGGACGAACAGAACCCATACCGTCGACAGGACGGCTCAGGCCTCGTCCTCCGATTCGTCGTCGAGCAGGCTCCTCTGCAGGACCGGGCCCTCGCCCGGAGCCAGCGAACCGAGGATCCGCTCAAGGTCCTCCATCGAGGCGAACTCGACAGTGATCTTGCCCTTCTTCTGGCCCAGGTCGACCTTCACCCGGGTCTCGAAGCGATCCGAGAGACGCGTGGCGAGATCGGACAGCGCCGGGGAGACCAGGGCGCCGGCCCGCGGTCCCTTGGAGCGCTGAGCCGTCTGCGGCCGCGAATCCATCAGGTGCACGATCTCCTCGACGGCCCGCACCGAGAGCCCCTCGGCCACGATCCGGTGGGCCAGCCGCTCCTGCTCCTCCGAGTCGTCGACGGAGAGCAGCGCCCGGGCGTGGCCGGCGGAGAGGACTCCGGCGGCGACACGGCGCTGGACCGACGGCGAGAGCTTCAGCAGACGCAGGGTGTTGGAGACCTGCGGACGCGAACGCCCGATGCGGTCCGCCAACTGATCGTGCGTGCAGTTGAAGTCCTTGAGCAACTGGTCGTAGGCAGCCGCCTCTTCGAGCGGGTTCAGCTGGGCGCGGTGCAGGTTCTCCAGGAGGGCGTCCAGGAGAAGCTTCTCGTCGTCCGTGGCCCGCACGATCGCCGGGATCGCCTCCAGGCCCGCCTCACGGCAGGCCCGCCAGCGCCGCTCGCCCATGATGAGCTCGTAGCTCGTCGGGCCGATCTGCCGTACGACGACGGGCTGGAGGAGGCCGACCTCCTTGATGGAGGTGACGAGCTCTTGCAGCGCGTCCTCGTCGAAGACCTCACGCGGCTGACGGGAGTTCGGCGTGATGGAGTCGAGGGGCAGTTCGGCGAAGTGGGCACCGATGGGAGGCGCGAACGTCTCCACGGCGCCGTTCGACGACGGCTCCTCCATGTCGTAGGAAACCGGCGGCAGCGTGGTGACCTTCGCCGCGGCCACCCCTCGGTCGCCGGTGATGACCGGGACGGCCGTCGGGGACGCGGACCCCATCGCGGCCGGCGCCATCGTCTTCTCCCCGGTCGGGGCTGCGGGGATCAGTGCGCCGAGCCCACGGCCCAAACCCCTCCGTCGCTCACTCACTGGATGCCCTCCACCATGCTCTGGTCGCTCTGAGCGCCGATGTGCGCATGCGGTGCGTCGTAGCTGACGCCCACACCCTTCAGCGCGATTTCCCTTGCTGCCTCAAAGTAGGAGAGGGCACCGCTCGATCCGGGATCGTAGGTCAGTACCGTCTGCCCATAACTCGGTGCCTCGGAGATACGGACCGAGCGGGGAATGCTCGTCCGCAGCACCTCGTCGCCGAAGTGGCTGCGCACCTCGTCCGCGACCTGGGACGCGAGGCGTGTCCGGCCGTCGTACATGGTGAGCAGGATGGTCGACACATGCAGGTTGGGGTTGAGGTGCCCCCGCACCAGGTCGACGTTGCGAAGCAACTGTCCGAGGCCTTCCAGCGCGTAGTACTCGCACTGGATCGGGATGAGAACCTCCGCGCCAGCGACCAGCGCGTTGACCGTCAGCAGGCCGAGCGAGGGCGGACAGTCGATGAGGATGTAGTCCAGCGGCTGCTCGTAGGCCTGAATCGCCCGCTGCAGTCTGCTCTCACGTGCCACCAGGGACACCAGCTCGATCTCCGCACCGGCGAGATCGATCGTGGCAGGGGCACAGAAGAGACCCTCTACATCAGGGACCGGCTGCACGACCTCGGAGAGAGGCCTGCTGTCGACCAACACGTCATAGATGGAAGGAACTTCCGCGTGGTGATCGATCCCCAGTGCCGTGGACGCGTTGCCCTGTGGGTCGAGGTCGACCACCAGAACACGGGCACCGTGCAGTGCCAGCGAAGCGGCAAGATTGACGGTCGTCGTCGTCTTGCCCACCCCGCCCTTCTGGTTGGCGACGACCATGATGCGGGTCTGCTCGGGACGTGGCAGGCCCTCGCCGGCACGACCTAGAGCTTCCACCGCCAGTTGGGCAGCACGACCGATGGGAGTGTCGTCCATAGGGGGCGGTGTTTCACGTGAAACATCCTCCCCCATCGACTCGGTACGGGGACCGGGGACCGGATCGGTCATCGGTCCCGCGATGTTGGCGTCGGACCGCAAGGATTCACTCTCCTCGACTTCAGGCTCGCAATGAACAGAGCCTCCCATGTCTTCAGGGTCGTGAACCAGTGAGGCCTGTTGTTCTGTGGAGAATTCCACCTCTGTGGACAACTCCGTGCCCTCTCCGAGTGATCCGAGAGGCTTCCGGTCGCGGGGTTCGGCCGCGGCGCGGGTGCGACCGATGATGCCGTGCAGCAGTGAGCGACGTTTCACGTGAAACACGATGCACAGCGGCCGAGGCCGAACTGTCGCGACACTCCGGCATGCGTAGGTTTGGCAGCTTGTGTGGAGTAAGTTTCGTCGTCAGGACGGATCAGCGACGCGCTCCACACGCTGACACCGACCACCTCAAGCGCTGAGACCGACCCGCCTCAGCGCCGAGACAGCCTCAACGACGCCTACGGGTACGGCCTGTACGAGCCGCCTTGGCCCGCTTCGCCGCGAAGCGAACCCCGCCGGGGCTCTCTCCGACCTCGACACGAACCACCGTGGACAGCGGATCGACGATGCCTTCGCCCACGTGCAGGATGGACGTCTCCACGGCTCCGAGCTTGCTGAGTACGGTCGCCGCACTCTTGAGCTCCTCTTCGGCCGTGTCCCCCTTGAGGGCGAGCATTTCGCCGTACGGGCGCAGCAGCGGGATGCCCCAGGTGGCCAGTCGCTCCAGCGGAGCCACGGCCCGGGCCGTCACCACATGGACCGGATGCAGTGTGCCCATGACCTCCTCAGCGCGCCCTCGCACGACAGTGACGTGGTCGAGGCCCAGGAGTTCGACGACCTCGGTGAGGAAGGTCGTACGGCGGAGGAGCGGTTCGAGCAGGGTGATCTTGATGTCCTCGCGGACCAGCGCCAGGGGAATGCCGGGGAGGCCGGCGCCGGAGCCGACGTCGCACACCGTCACTCCGTCCGGCACGACCTCCGAGAGGACGGCACAGTTCAGCAGGTGCCGTTCCCACAGGCGGGGCACCTCACGTGGGCCGATCAGGCCGCGCTGCACACCCGCGTCGGCGAGCAGCTCGGCGTATCGGACCGCATCCTCGAAGCGATCGCCGAACACCTCGCGCGCCTGCTCGGGCGCGGGGGGAAGCTCCGCTGCCTCCGTCACGGGGGACCGTCCTTCCGTACCGCAAAAGCGCATTGGGCGCTGACCACCAGGACCACCAGAACTACAGGACTATCAGGCTGACAAAGTTCGGCCCCGTCTGCTCAACAGACGGGGCCGGTGGAACGTAAGCGACCGATCAGGCGGGAAGCACGACGACGAAGCGCTGCGGCTCCTCGCCCTCCGACTCGCTGCGCAGCCCCGCGGCCTTGACGGCGTCGTGCACGACCTTGCGCTCGAACGGGGTCATCGGGTTCAGCTTCACCGGCTCGCCGGTGTTCTTCACGTCGGACGCGGCCTTGGCGCCCAGCTCGGAGAGCTCGGTGCGCTTCTTGGCCCGATAGCCCGCGATGTCCAGCATCAGCCGGCTGCGGTCCCCGGTCTCCCGGTGCACGGCCAGGCGGGTGAGCTCCTGGAGTGCCTCCAGCACCTCACCGTCACGGCCGACGAGCTTCTGGATGTCACGGCCGCTGCTGTCGCTGATGATCGAGACAGCGGCGCGGTCGGCCTCGACATCCATGTCGATGTCGCCGTCGAGATCGGCGATGTCCAGCAGACCCTCGAGGTAGTCCGCCGCGATCTCGCCCTCCTGCTCCAGGCGGGACAGGGTGTCTGCACCCTCGGCAGCGGCGGCGGAGGTGGTGGTGCCTTCCGTCACGGGATGGACTCCTTCTTACTTCTTGGACGGGGACTTGGGCCGCTGCGGACCCTTGCGCTGTCCGGACTGGGCCTTGCTGCGGGTACCGCCGGCGGGCTTCGGGGCGGGCTTCTTCGCAGCGGTGGCGGGCTTGGCGTCCTCGGGCTCGTCCGACTTGGTCAGCGAGGTCTTCGGCTCGGCGTCTTCGACCGCGTTCTCAGCACTCTCGTCGGCCGCCTTCGCGGCGGCGGACTGGCGCTGGGCCTTGGTCTGCCGCTTGGGCTGCTGACGCCTGGGGGCTGCCGTGGTGGGCGTACCGTCCTCGGCCTCGACAGCCGCGGTCTCGCCCTTCGCCACCGTGCCGTCGGGCTGGGCCACGAGGCCCACCTTGGTGAGGCTGTTGATGAACTTGCGCTCGAACTCGTTGCGGTCACGGCCCTTGGAGACGATCGCCTTGACGATGGCCTTCTCGCCCCGGCTGCGGGTCTTCTCGTGGTGCGTGACGTGCTTGGTGAGGCGCTCCAGGTAAGCGGCCTGCGCCTTGGAACCCGGGGTCGGGTTGTTGTGGATGACGTACATCTGCTGGCCCATGGTCCACACGTTGGTGGTCAGCCAGTAGACGAGGACACCGACGGGGAAGTTGATGCCGAAGATGGCGAACATGACCGGGAAGACGTACATCAGCATCTTCTGCTGCTGCATGAACGGTGTCTTCACCGTGGTGTCGACGTTCTTCGTCATCAGCTGGCGCTGCGTGTAGAACTGCGACGCCGACATCATCACGATCATGATCGCGGTGACGACCCGGACGTCGGTCAGCGTGGCACCGAGCGCCTCGACCTTGCTGCTGCCGTCCGTGAACTTCGCGGCGAGCGGGGCACCGAAGATGTGCGCCTTACGCGCGCTGGCGAGCAGCGAGTCGTTGATGACACCGATCGTCGAGCCCGTCGCGATGCCGTTGAGCACGTGGTACAGGGCGAAGAAGAACGGGGACTGCGCCAGGATGGGAAGGCACGAGGAGAGCGGGTTGGTACCCGACTCCTTGTACAGCTTCATCATCTCTTCGGACTGACGCTGCTTGTCGTTCTTGTAGCGTTCCTGGATCTTCTTCATCTCGGGCTGCAGGGTCTGCATGGCCCGGGTCGCCTTGATCTGCTTCACGAAGAGCGGGATCAGACAGATGCGGATCAGGATCACCAGGGACACGATGGACAGGCCCCAGGCCCAGCCCGTGTCGGGACCGAAAACCTTCCCGTACACCGAGTGGAACTGGACGATGACCCAAGAAACGGGTGTCGTGATGAAGCTGAAAAGACTGGCAATCGTGTCCACTAATCATGCTCCTTGGGCATGGGACGGTGTCTCTGCGGCCGGGCTCGAAGGACTCAGCCCTTCAGTGGCCGTTTCGGCGGCGGAGGTCCCGCCCTTGTCTGCGCGCCGTGTGCCTCGCAGCATCTCGTGCCACCTAGGACGCTTGCGCGGTGGGACATGGTCCACACCGCCGAGCGACCACGGATTGCAGCGCAGGATGCGCCAGGCCGTGAGCGCTGTGCCCTTGATCGCGCCGTGCCGGTCTACGGCCGTATAGCCGTAGTGGGAGCACGACGGGTAGTACTTGCAGACCGGCCCGAGCAAGGGACTGATCGTCCACTGGTACAGCTTGATCAGCGCCAGTAGCGGGTACTTCATCGCGCGCCCCCTCCCAGCAGCCGCTGAACGGCGGCATCCAGGTCTTGGGCCAGCTGTGCATGGTCGGCGTCGCCCGCTCCGGGCAGCGCTCGTACGACTACCAGGCTACCGGGGGGAAACAGGGCGACTCGCTCGCGCATCAGATGACGGAGTCTGCGCTTCACCTTGTTGCGCACCACGGCGCCGCCCACTGCCTTGCTGACGACGAAACCCGCACGCGTCGGGGGAGCGCTCTCCCCTGGCGCGTGCGGGTCCGTGGCACCGCTACGAAAGTGGACGACGAGAAGCGGGCGGCCGGCCCGGCGACCCCGTCGTACCGCGGTCGCGAAGTCTTCGCGCCGCCTCAGCCGATGCTCGGTAGGCAGCACGACGTCATGACCTGATCGGGATCAGGCGGACAGGCTGGCGCGACCCTTGCCACGACGGTTCGCGAGAATCGCGCGACCGGCACGGGTACGCATCCGCAGGCGGAAGCCGTGGGTCTTGGCCCGGCGACGGTTGTTCGGCTGGAAAGTGCGCTTGCTCACGAGGGGGCTCCAGAAATAAATCGGTGGTGGCGGGTGCCGTCCTGGCTGTCACCGTGCGCCCACGAGTAGCTCGCAGTTACGCCCGAGTGCACCGCTTCCCGATCACCTCGAAGCGATCTGTGCCCATCGGAGGCAGGCGGCAGCAGCCATCGACAACTCGACCTGGTCACGGTACGCGGGGCTACGCCATCCGGTCAAACCAAGGGTCACGAGGAGACACTATCCACAGGCTGGGGACAACAACTTGAACCGCACCCGTCGCCCTGACTACCGTGGCTGGACTCCGATTCGTTCCTTTGTCCCGCTGCTCGACCGGCTGGGCGACACGGCAGCGTGGCCCACGGAGTCTCGCGCGAACCCCGTCAAC
>NZ_JBLTJC010000267.1:0-14493 GCF_048158785.1 Streptomyces colwelliae
GGCGGGGTTCATGGTGCCCACCGAGGGGCTGACGCCGAGGTCGACGCGGTCCGGGTGGAAGGCGGCCAGGGTGCAGAACTGTTCGGCGACCGCCAACGGCCGTTGGTGGGCGAGCAGGACGCCGCCCCGCCGACGCCCTCGCCGGACTCGCCTTCCGGCTGCGGGAACGCGCCGGCTGGCAGGTCAAACTGCGTGAACTCGCCGACGAGGCAGCCGAGTCGGAGGCCCGCGCCCAGTCCTGCCTGGAGCGTGCACGTGCCGCCGACGAGGACCGCCGCGCCGCCCAGCGCGCCGCCGACGACGCCCGTCGCACGGCCCGAGCACTGCGCGCCGAGCGCTCCGAGATCGCGGGCGCCCCCGACGACGTACCGGAAGACGACCCGGACGCCCCCAAGCCCGCGCTGCCCGCCCTCCGTGAGGCCTACCGGGCCGCCTCGCAGCTCTACGAGAAGGTCGGCGTCGGCGCGGATCTGCGGGCCGAGCAGGCACGCGCGGAGAGCGACGAGAGCGCGGCGATCGCCGAGTTGGACCGGCTCAGCAACAAGGTCCGCACGCGCGCGGCGCAGTTGCTCCAGTCGCCCGACGGCTCCGACGGGCCCTCCCGGCAGGCCGCCGCGGCGCGTGCCGAGGAACTGGTGCAGCTGCTGGAGACCCGGGTGTCGACCGCGAGCGAGCAGCTCGGGCGGCTGCGGGGCGAGGCCGAGCGGCACGCGCCCGAGGACGGCGAGGCGCACACCGAGCTGGCCGAGGACCTCGTCCCGCGCGACGCCGAGCACGCCCAGGCCCTACTGCGCACGGCGACGGCCGAACTCGGCTCCCGTACCGACGCGTTGGGCCAGGCCCGCGAGGCGCACGCCGAACTCCTCGATGCCCACCGTGCCGCCGAGGACGGGGCCGGCGGTTTCGACGAGACCGCCGCGATGCTCCGGGACCTGATGCGCGAGCACTCCTCGGACGAGGAGCAGGAGGAACCCGAGCCGTACCCGGGCAGCGTGGAGGAGGCCCGGCACTCCGCCGCCGAGGCCCGCCGCTCGCTGCGCGGCTGCGCCACCGACCTGTCCGCCGCCGAGAGCGCCGTACGCGAGGCGAGCGATGTGCTCGTGCGGCACGCCAACTCCACGCGCTACGAGCAGGTACGGACCCCCGCGCGGCAGCAGATCCGTGAGCTGCCCGCGTCCGCGCTGCCCGAGCACGCGCAGAAGTGGGCGGACGCCTTCGCGCCCCGACTCCGCGTCCTCACCGACGAGTTGGCGCAATTGGAGCGCAACCGCGACTCGATCGTGGACCGGCTCCGCGGGCTCGTCGAGTCGGCGCTGGCGACCCTGCGGTCCGCGCAACGGCTGTCGCAGCTGCCCGAGGGGCTCGGCGAGTGGTCCGGGCAGGAGTTCCTGCGCATCCGGTTCGAGGAGCCCGACCAGGCCACGCTCACCGTGCGGCTCGGCGAGGTCGTCGACGAGGCGACCCGGGCCGCCGTGAAGAAGAACTCCGACATGCGGCGTGACGGAATGTCCCTGCTGCTGCGGGGAGTTGGGGCAGCCCTTGAACCCAAGGGCGTCGCCGTCGAGATCCTCAAGCCGGACGCCGTACTGCGCGCCGAGCGGGTGCCCGTCGGGCAGATGGGCGACGTGTTCTCCGGCGGTCAGCTGCTCACGGCGGCCATCGCCCTGTACTGCACGATGGCGGCGCTGCGCTCCAACGACCGGGGCCGCGACAAGCACCGGCACGCCGGCACGCTCTTCCTCGACAACCCCATCGGCCGGGCCAACGCCACCTATCTGCTGGAGCTTCAGCGCGCCGTGTCCGATGCGCTCGGTGTCCAACTCCTGTACACCACCGGCCTGTTCGACACCACGGCACTGGCCGAGTTCCCGCTGGTGATCCGGCTGCGCAACGACGCCGACCTGCGGGCGGGCCTGAAGTACATCAGCGTGGAGGAGCACCTCCGGCCGGGCCTGCCGCAGCAGGCCCCAGCCGGAGAAGGCGAGTCGGTGCACAGCGAGATCACCGCGACCCGGATGTTCAAGCGTCCGGCGCCGACCGCTCCGTAGACGGAGGTCGTCCGCGGGCGAACGCCGTCCGCGGACGAATGCCATCCGTGGGCGGATCTCAGGAGTGCGACAGCTGCCCGGCGCCGCTCTTGCGGGCTATCCGCTCCTGCGCCCGCTCGCTGGACCGCGCCTGACGCTGGGCCCGACGCCGCTCGCGGCGGAGGGCCCTCGCCGTGCTGCTGGGCTCGGAGATCACGCCGTTGCGCTGGTTCCACATCTGACGGGTCACCCATACGTCGAGGGCGCCCCAGGTGGCCACCACCGTGCTGACCACGCTGCTGATCACCATCGGGAACGCCAGCCAGGACCCGGCCATCGTGCACAGGAAGGCCACCGTCGCCTGGATCAGTGTCACGGCGATGATGAGCACCGCCCGCACGGCCGCCGTACGCACCGGATCGGGCAGCCGGCGCCGACGCGCGGGCTCCTCGATCCACAACGGCCGGTAGTACTCCTGCTGTTGCCCCGTCGCGCGAGCCGGACGAGGCTCGTCGAAGTCCGTCGCCGTCGGCTCGCCCGAGGTCCTCGGAGTCTCGCCGCCGCCCGTCGTCCCGCCACCGTCCGCCGGAATGTCGCGATCCGGTGCCTCACGGCGCCGCTGCACCGTCGACCGCGCCGCCACGCCGTCCTCAAGCGCCTCTTGCCGCTCCGCCGTGCCCATCAACGTGTCCTCCCCACCGCCGGTACACCACTCGCCCCGGAGCCCGAAGACTCCGCTCCCCAGTGGGTGCCCGGCTTGCGCTGTTTTACGCCGCACGGTTGCGGATGCGGCTCGTGTGGCCGGTTCCGCCCCCATGTCCCGTAGAGAAAGACGAACAACTTGCCACGAAGATTCCCAACAGACGAAAAAATCCGGCCAACTGGCCAAGTGAACCGATCGGGTGGGGTGTGGTGATCCGGGGGATATCGGGGCGGCAATCTCCCGCAATGCCCCGACAACTCCCCATGTCTCGTTGCTGTTGCGGAAGTTCACGCCCCGGACAGCTCTTCGAGTTACCTCTGTGTCAGTAGTAGGCTCGCGCCGTTTGTTGACGTACATGTGTACCCCCGGCCGGCGGGGGTCCAGCTGGGGGAGGCCATGCGCTTTCGCGGGAAGTCCATCCGCCGGAAGATCGTGGCGCTCCTTCTCGTGCCGCTCGTGTCCCTGACCGCGATCTGGGCGTTCGCCACGTTCCTCACCGGCCGGGCGGCCGGAGACCTGTTCAACGTGTCGTCGGTCGTCGAGAAGATCGGCTATCCCACCGAGGACACGGTCCGCGTCATCCAGCAGGAACGCCGGCAGTCGCTCGTCTACCTCGCCGACCCGCGCGCCGCCGACGGGCTCACGGATCTCAGGCGCAGCCGCGCCGCGACCGACGAGGCCGTCGCCAGGATCCGCAAGAACGCCGAGAACCCGGACGTGCGCGACGCGATGGGGCAGGCCACCGACAGCCGGGTGACCGCGGTCCTCGACGCCTTCGACGGCCTCCAGTCCCTGCGGCGCAGCGTCGAGGACGGCACCGTCAACCGTGGCCAGGCCCTCGGTCTCTACAACCACCTGGTCGACCCGTGCTACGTGCTGCTGTCCAACCTCCACGTCGTCGACAACGTCGAGATGGACAAGCAGTACCGCGCCCTGGTCAACCTCGCCCGCGCCCGCGAGTTCCTCTCCCGTGAGGACGCCCTGCTCGGCTCCTCCCTGATCGTCGGCAAGCTCACCCGGGACGAGACCCGCGACATCTCCGACCTGGTCGCCCAGCGCACCCTGATGTACGACGTCAACCTGCCGCTGCTGCCCTCCGCGGAGCGCGGCCACTTCGAACGCTTCTGGAAGAACGCGGCCAGCGCCCCGCTGCGCGTGGCCGAACAGGCCGCCTCCTCCACCACGTCCGGCACGCCCGACAACGTCACCGCACAGACCTGGAACACCGCGGCCGGCGCCGTGCTGACCAAGCTCGGCACCCTCGACGACCAGGCCAACGACCGCTACCAGGACCGCGTTCGCCCCGTCGCGATGAGCGTCATCCTCAAAGCGGCCGTCGCCGGCGTCCTCGGTCTGATCGCCCTCCTGTTCTCGCTCTTCCTGTCGGTGCGCATCGGCCGCGGCCTCATCCGCGACCTGCGCCAACTGCGCCTGGACGCCCACGAGGCGTCCGGCGTCCGGCTGCCCAGCGTGATGCGCCGGCTGTCCGTCGGCGAGGTGGTCGACGTGGAGACCGAGGTCCCGCGCCTGGAGTACGACAGGAACGAGATCGGCGACGTCGGCCAGGCCCTGAACACCCTGCAGCGCGCCGCGGTCGAAGCCGCCGTCAAGCAGGCCGAGTTGCGCTCGGGCGTCTCCGAGGTCTTCGTGAACCTCGCCCGGCGCAGCCAGGTCCTGCTGCACAAGCAGCTCACCCTGCTCGACACCATGGAGCGCAGGACCGAGGACACCGACGAACTCGCCGACCTGTTCCGCCTCGACCACCTGACCACCCGTATGCGCCGCCATGCCGAGGGCCTGGTGATCCTCTCCGGGGCCGCCCCCTCCCGGCAGTGGCGCAAGCCGGTCCAGCTCATGGACATCGTCCGCGCGGCCGTCGCCGAGGTCGAGGACTACGAGCGCATCGAGGTCCGCCGGCTGCCGCGGATCGCCGTCACCGGCCCCGCCGTGGCGGACCTCACCCACCTGGTGGCCGAACTCCTGGAGAACGCCACGGTGTTCTCCCCGCCGCACACCGCCGTCCAGGTCGTCGGGGAGCGGGTCGCCAACGGCTTCACCCTGGAGATCCACGACCGCGGCCTCGGCATGGCGGCCGAGGCACTCCTGGACGCCAATCTCCGGCTCGCCGAGACACCGGAGTTCGAGCTCTCCGACACCGACCGCCTCGGCCTGTTCGTGGTCAGCCGGCTCGCCCAGCGGCAGAACGTCCGTGTCTCGCTCCAGCCCTCGCCGTACGGCGGCACCACCGCCGTCGTGTTCATCCCCGACGCCCTGCTGAGCGACGAGGTCCCGGACACCAACGGCATCGGCTTCCGCCTCGACCGGCCCCGGCCGACGAAGGAGGCGGAGCTGGAGGAGAGCCGCCGCTCAGCGCTCTCCCAGGCGCCCGTGAAACTCCCCGGCCTTCAGCCGGCGCTCCTGGACGGCCCGGTCGAGTTGGAAGCCCCCGTCGACCTGGACGCCCTCGAAGGCTTCCCCGACGGACTCGACGACGAGGACGGCGAGCGCGGCGGGATCTTCCGCCCCCGCCGCGCCTCCACCCACCGGGACGACCTCGCCCCCGTCCGCCCCGTGGAGCAGCATCAGCAGGTCTCCGAGGCCGATACGGACGGCCACCGCAGCGACCCGCTCCCGCTGCCCCGACGCCGTACGCCCAAGCTGGTCAGCTCGCATGGGCGCCCGGTCGTCGAGCAGCGCTCCCGACGCGAAACGGGGGACTCCGGAGAGGCCGATTTCGGCGGCTCCTCCACGGCCCCGAGCCTGGGCGGACCGGAGACGGACGGTCCCGCACCTCTTCCGGCCCGGCGTCGCGGTGACACGCCGCTACGCCGCCGTACCGACGTGCCAGGCGGTCGCGCCGACGCCGCGCAGCCCCCCGCTTCCCCGGGACGTGGCCTCGGCGAGACGCCCGAGACGCCCGCCCTCCCCAGGCGCACCCGGCGTGCCGAGATCGCGGCCGGTGCCCAGGACTCCGACACCCCGCCGAGCACCGGAGCGCTGCCCAGACGCGTACGCCAGGCCAATCTGGCCCCGCAGCTGAAACAGGACCCGGATCGGCGTGCCGCGAGCCCGGCGGAGGTCGCCGAGCGCGACGCCGACGAGGTGCGCAGCCGTATGGCATCGCTCCAGCGCGGCTGGCAGCGCGGCCGCGAGGAGAACGCCGAGGGCGACGACGCCCAAGGCGGCACAGCACAAGGAAATAAGGGGGACGGTCGATGACCGCACCAAAGGCGACCGGCCACAGCGCCGACCAGCGCGGGCTGAACTGGCTGCTCGACGACCTCGTCGACCGCGTCGCCAGCATCCGCAAGGCCATCGTGCTCTCCGGCGACGGCCTCGCCACCGGCGTGTCCCAGGACCTGACCCGCGAGGACAGCGAACACCTGGCCGCCGTGGCCTCCGGCTTCCACAGCCTCGCCAAGGGCGTCGGCCGCCACTTCGAGGCGGGCAGCGTGCGGCAGACGGTCGTCGAACTCGACGAGGCCTTCCTGTTCGTGACGGCCGCGGGCGACGGCAGCTGCCTCGCCGTCCTCGCGGACGCCGACTCGGACGTCGGACAGGTCGCCTACGAGATGACACTGCTCGTGAAGCGGGTCGGTGTGCATCTGGGGGCCGCTCCGCGCACCGACCTGTCCTCCGGCGGGTAGTGGAATGACATGAGCGGAGACGGTCAGGGAAGAAGCCACTGGTTCGACGACGAGGCCGGACCGGTCGTCAGGCCGTACGCGATGACGCGCGGGCGCACCACCAGCGCGGCCCAGCACCGCCTCGACCTCATCGCGGTGGTGATCGCGGAGTCCCAGGAGGACGATTCCGAAGCGGACCAGACGCTGTCCCCGGAGCACGTGGACATCGTCGGTCTCTGCCGTGACGCCCCGCAGTCGGTCGCCGAACTCGCCGCCGAACTCGACCTGCCCATCGGAGTGGTACGGGTCCTCATCGGGGACCTCGTGGACGGGGACCTCGTCCATGTGTCGCGTCCCGTGCCCCCTGCCGAACTGGTGGACGAGAGTATTCTGCGCGACGTGATCTCCGGCCTCCGGGCCCTGTGAGCGGCGCGAGCCACCGCCCCCCTACCCCCATCAAGCAGGAGAAAAGACCGATGATCTTCGGGCGTACTGAGCGAGGCAAGCCTCCGGTCGAGCCCGTCACGCTCAAGATCCTGGTGGCCGGCGGCTTCGGCGTGGGCAAGACCACCCTCGTCGGCGCGGTCAGCGAGATCAGGCCGCTGCGCACGGAGGAACTGCTCACCGAGGCAGGGCGTCCGGTCGACGACACCAGCGGGGTGGAGGGCAAGCACACCACCACCGTGGCCATGGACTTCGGCCGCATCACCCTGCGCGAGGATCTGGTGCTGTACCTGTTCGGTACGCCGGGCCAGGAGCGGTTCTGGTTCATGTGGGACGAGCTCTCCGAGGGCTCCCTGGGTGCCGTCGTGCTCGCCGACACCCGCCGCCTGGAGGACTGCTTCGCCGCCCTCGACTACTTCGAGCGGCGCTCCATACCCTTCGTCGTGGGCGTCAACTGCTTCGAGGGCGCCGACCGTTACCCCGTGGACGCCGTACGCCAGGCCCTCGACCTCGACGAGGACGTACCGCTCATGCTCTGCGACGCGCGCGACCGGTCGTCGGTCAAGGAGGTCCTCATCGAGGTCGTCCAGCACGCGATGGCCTACGGCGCGAAGCGCCGCCAGAGCGTCACCAGCTGAGACGCGGACGCGGCCCGTACCCCCGCCGACCGGGGTACGGGCCGCGGCTCGCGGAACGACACGCACGCGCGTGTGCCGCGTGAACGACCCACGCGTGTGTGCCTAGTTGTCGCCGTCGTCCTGCCAGCCGAAGCTCTTCTCCACCGCCTTGCGCCAGTTGTGGTACTCGCGGTCCCGAACCGAGGACTCCATGGACGGCGTCCACTCGACGTCCTTCTGCCAGTGCGACTTGAGCTCGTCCAGGTCGTTCCACACCCCGGTGGCGAGCCCGGCGGCGTAGGCGGCGCCCAAGCAAGTCGTCTCGGAGACCTTGGGCCGGATCACCGGCACCCCGAGGACGTCCGCCTGGTGCTGCATCAGGAGGTTGTTCTTGGTCATGCCGCCGTCCACCTTCAGGGTGGTGATCTGCACCCCGGAGTCCTGGAACATGGCGTCCACGACCTCCCGCGTCTGCCAGCTCGTCGCCTCCAGCACCGCGCGCGCGAGGTGCGCCTTCGTCACGTAGCGGGTCAGCCCGGTGACGACTCCGCGCGCGTCCGAGCGCCAGTAGGGGGCGAACAGGCCGGAGAACGCGGGCACGATGTACGCGCCGCCGTTGTCCTCCACGCTCGCCGCCAGGGTCTCGATCTCGTCCGCGTTGCGGATGATGCCGAGTTGGTCGCGGAACCACTGGACGAGCGCGCCTGTTATGGCGATCGATCCCTCCAGGCAGTAGACCGGCGCCTCACCGCCGATCTTGTAGCCCATCGTCGTGAGGAGCCCGTTCTTCGAAGGCACCGGCCGGTTCCCGGTGTTGAGCAGCAGGAAGCTGCCCGTGCCGTAGGTGTTCTTGGCCGTGCCCACGTCGTAGCAGGCCTGTCCGAACACGGCCGCCTGCTGGTCGCCCAGGGCCGAGGCCACGGGCACGCCCGCGAGTTGGCCGACCGCCGTGCCGTAGACCTCGGCGGAGGACTTGATCTCGGGGAGGATCGCCTCGGGGACGTTCATCGCGGAGAGGATGGCCGGGTCCCACTGGAGGGTCTCCAGGTTCATCAGCATGGTGCGTCCGGCGTTCGTCACGTCGGTGACGTGCTTGCCGCCGTCGGTGCCTCCGGTGAGGTTCCAGATCAGCCAGGAGTCGATCGTGCCGAAGGCGATCTCGCCGCGTTCGGCGCGGTCCCTGAGGCCCGGCACGTTGTCGAGCAGCCAGGCCGCCTTGGGACCGGAGAAGTAGCTGGCGAGCGGCAGTCCGGTCTGTTCGCGGAAGCGGTCCGGCCCGTCCGAGCCGCCCAGTTGCTTGCACAGGGCCGCCGTGCGGGTGTCCTGCCACACGATCGCGTTGTGCACGGGTTTGCCGGTGGCGCGGTCCCAAAGGACCGTCGTCTCGCGCTGGTTGGTGATGCCGAGCGCGCTCAACTGGTCGGCGCGCAGTCCCGCCTTGGCGATCGCCCCGGCGACCACCGCCTGCACCTTGGACCAGATCTCGGTGGCGTCGTGCTCCACCCAGCCCGGCTTGGGGAAGATCTGGCGGTGCTCGCGCTGGTCGACGGCGACGATCGCGCCGTCCTGGTTGAAGACGATGCAGCGGCTGGAGGTGGTGCCCTGGTCGATTGCGGCGACGAACCTGTCCGTCATGACGACCCCTTTGTCGTGTCCTTCGGATCCTCCGGAGGACTGGTCCCGTCCTTCGGAGGGCTGCTCTCGGAAGACTGATCGAACATTGCTGTCAGAAGGCTGCGTTGAAGATGACTCCGGCGAGCGCCCCGCCGATCAGCGGTCCCACCACCGGGATCCACGCGTAACCCCAGTCCGAGGTGCCCTTGTTGGGGATCGGGAGCAGCGCGTGGACGATGCGGGGGCCCAGGTCACGGGCCGGGTTGATGGCGTACCCGGTGGGACCGCCCAGCGACAGACCGATGCCGACCACCAGGAAGGAGACGACCAGCACCGCCGTGCCGGACGTACCGAGTCCCTTGGTGAGCCCGAAGGCCAGGATCGGCAGGACCAGCGCGATCGTCGCGATGATCTCCGTCATCAGGTTCGCCACGACATTGCGGATCGTGGGCGTGGTGGAGAAGATCCCGAGCGTCGGCTGGGCCATCTCCTCCTCGGCGTTGGCCTGGAACTGCGCGTAGTAGACCAGCCAGCACAGCACCGCGCCGAGCATGGCGCCGACCATCTGGCCCGCGATGTAGAGCGGGACCTTGTCCCACTTCCCGGTGTCGATGGCGATGCCGATCGTCACGGCCGGATTGAGCTGCCCGCCGGACAGCGGTGCGGCGGTGTACGCCCCGGCCATCACGCCGAAGCCCCAGCCGAAGGCGATGACGATCCAACCGGAGTTCTGTGCCTTGGAGTAGTTCAGTACGACGGCGGCGACCACGCCGGCGCCGAAGAGGATCAAGATCGCGGTGCCGATGACCTCACCGAGGAATATGTCTCCATTGCTCATGGCGGCTCCTAGGCCCTCGCCCGGGACGGTCGGCCCCGGTCCTCCGTGCAGGGTGCGGTTCCCTTGGCGACTTCAGCCGAAGGCAGGGAGGGTCCCGAGCCCCGCCCGGCGTCCGTGACGAGCGTGCCGTCGGAGCCGAATCGCCCGTGGGAGTGGGCCTGAGCGCAGGCGGAGCCCGCGCGGCGCAGTGCCTGGTACGCCGAGAATGTACGGCGATGTCGACCGACACCGGGAAGTGTTCACCGGCGCCTGTGGAGCGTCAAGGTCGCGGACGGCAACGGTGACACCCGCCCTGACGGCCCCTCAAGCCCCGTACGACGCCTCCGGGCCGCGCTCAGCGCCCGGGGGACTCCGCCGCCGTGCGGGGGGCCTGTGCGGGCGTCACATGCGATCCGCGAAGGATCTCGTACTCGGCCTGTCCCGCCCGGCCCAGCACCCAACTCGTGCCGTCCAGCGCCTTCGCGGCCTTCTTCAGCGGTGCCAGACACGCGGCCGCCTGCCGGTGGTCGGTCACACTGCCCGGCACGCACAGGACGGTGGCCAAGGACAGCGTCACGGTCCTGCCGCCCGCCGCCCAGGGCACGTCGAGCACGGCGGCGGCCAGTAGACGCAGTTCCTCCGGATCGGTGAGCACCAGGAAGTCGTCCCCGCCGATGTGCCCCACGCGTGTGTGCCCGGTCGCCGACGGCTTCAGTGCCCGTCCCACCGAGCGGATCAGTTCGTCGCCCGCCGCGAAACCGGCCCCGTCGTTGACCTGTTTGAAGTGGTCGACATCCAGCCAGCTCAGCGCGAACGTCCGCCCGTCCGCGATCCGCCGGTCCACCTCACCGGTGATCGCGTCCGAACCGGGCAGTCTGGTCAGCGGGTTGAGGCCCGCGGCCTCCTCCACCCGGGTCTCGGCCAACGTCCGCACCAGATCCGCGAGTCGTACGACGCCGACACACCGCCCGTACCGGTCGACCACCGCCACATCGTCCGACGTACGGTCCCGGTCGCCGACCGCGACCACGTCCAGGACCTCCCAGGCGGTCGCGTCGACGCCGACCGTGCGCGGCACGTCGCCGAGCTTGGCGGCGGGCCGGTCGGCGTACAGGGCGTGGCCGTAGCGCCCCGACATCGACAGCAGGAAGCGCGACCGGTGCACCGAGCGGACCGGCACCCCGTCCCGGTCCACGAGCACCACCCCGGACACGTCCGGCGAGCCGGTCAGCAGCGCCCGCACCTGACCGGCGGACGCCGTGTCGGGCAGCAGCGCGGCCGGCCGGACGAACTCCCGTACCCACGGCCCCGACGGCGGTGTCGTCGTGAGACCGGGGGCGCGCGGCGGAACGTATACGTCCACCGTGGGAACCCGCGTCGCCGGCGCGAACAACTCGCCCTGCGCCAGCTGGACCCCGGCCGACCGCGCGGTCGCGCACTGCGCCTCGGTCTCGACGCCCTCCACGGACAGCAGGGCGCCCAACTGCTCGCACAGGGTCCGCATCGCCCGCACCGCGGCCGGCCGCTCCAGCAGCGACGCGTCGAGCTTCACCAGGTCGGGCGCGAGGTCCGTGAGCAGCCGCAGGGGTACGTCACCGTCGCCGACGCCGTCGACGCAGATCCGGAACCCCTGGCCGCGCAGCTCGGACACCGCCTCCAGGAGCGCCCGTTGGGGCACGTGCGTGTACGGCGGGCCGATGTCGATCGTGACTTCCCACGGCAGCCGTCCGGCCTCGCGCACCGCGCTGTGCAGCGGGGTGAGCCCGCCGAGGTCGGCGAGGGTGCCGGCGAACACATTGATGTGCAGCGGCAGCAGGGTCTCCTTGCGCGCGGCGGCGCGGACCGCCAACACAGCGAGCCTGCCGTCGAGTTCGGGGTCGCGGCGGGCCTCGGCCAGGATGTCCCCGGTCTCTGGGCGGACGAGGATCTCCAGCCCCGCGACCCCACCGGTGGTCAGATTGACCACCGGCTGGAAGGCGAAGCGGAGAGTGTCCGTCGAGGAGCGCACGGCAGCATGATGACGCCACCGGCGTACGCCCAGGCCCAGTTCATAAGACGTTCACGCAGCCTTGCGAGCTGATCACACGCGTGCGTGACACGCCGTCGGTCACCGCACGGCGAGCACCGCCGACCCGTGCCCGAACAGCCCCTGGTTCGCGGTGAGTCCCACCCGCGCCCCCGTGACCTGCCGGTCGCCCGCGTCGCCCCTCAATTGCCAGGTCAGCTCGCAGACCTGGGCGATCGCCTGCGCCGGAACCGCCTCCCCGAAGGAGGCCAGTCCGCCGCTCGCGTTCACCGGTATGTGACCGCCCAGGGCCGTCGCGCCCTCGCGGAGCAGCTTGGCGCCCTCGCCCTCGCCGCACAGCCCCAGATCCTCGTACCACTGCAACTCCAGGGCGGTGGACAGGTCGTACACCTCGGCCAGGGAGAGCTCTTCGGGGCCGACGCCCGCCTCCTCGTAGGCCGCGCGTGCGATCGACGCCCGGAACGTCTCGTCCGGGGGTGCCACCGCCGCCGCGGAGTCCGTGGCGATGTCCGGGAGGTCCAGCACTGTGTTCGGATAGCGCGGCGTCACCGTGGACACCGCCCGGATCCGCACCGGGTCCGCCGCCCCGTGCCGGCGCGCGAACTCCATGCTGGACAGCACCAGGGCGGCCCCGCCGTCCGAGGTGGCGCAGATGTCGAGCAGCCGCAGCGGATCGGCGACCACCGCGGAGGCGGCGACCTCCTCGGCGGAGACCCGCTTGCGGTAACGCGCGTACGGATTCAGCGCCCCCAGGGCGGCGTTCTTCACCTTGACCTGGGCGAAGTCCTCCTGGGTGTCTCCGTAGAGGGCCATCCGCCGGCGCGCGTACAGCCCGAAGTACGTCGGATTCGTCGCCCCGAGGACCCGGAAGCGCAGCCAGTCCGGATCGTCGTGCCGCTCCCCGCCGGCCGGCCGGAAGAACCCCTTGGGGGCGGCATCGGCGCCCACGACCAGCACCACGTCCGCGAGTCCCGAAAGGATCTGCGCCCGCGCCGCGTTGACGGCCTGCGCCCCGGACGCGCACGCCGCGTACACGCTCGCCACCCGGGCGCCCTGCCAGCCCAGCGCCTTAGCGAACGTCGCGCCCGCCACATACCCGGGATATCCGCCACGCACCGTGTCCGCGCCGACGATCGAGCCGACGTCCCGCCACTCCAGCCCGGCGTCGGCGAGCGCCGCCCGGGCCGCCGCCGTCCCGTACTCGACGAAGCCGCGCCCCCACTTCCCCCAGGGGTGCATGCCCGCGCCGAGCACCGCCACGTCCGCCGTCATGCCGTCACCCCCGTAGGCCGCCAGTGCCAGGTCGTCCAGGTTGTCTCCGCGTCCTCGCTCAGCACACCGGGGACGACCTCCACCTCCATGCCCACCGCCAGATCGGCGACGGTGAACCCGGGAACCGCCTGTCCTAGCACCACGATCCGCTCGGACTCCAGCTCCACAGCGATCAACGCGTACGGTTCCCACGGAAGTTCCGGATCGCTCACATACGGTGACGGTGGCCGGTACCGGCTGTCCGTGTAAGACCAGACCCGGCCGCGCCGCGACAGCGGGACCTCGGCTAGCTCGCCGCCCCGGCAGGCCGGATTGCGGCAGTGGCCGTCCTCACGGGGGAAGAAGACCGAGGCACATGCCGAGCAGCGCGTGCCGAGCAGCCGGAAGGCGTCCCCGTCCCCGGTGAACCAATCGGTGACCACAGGTGTGCGTGTCCGCGACAACGTCCCTCCACAGCACTGGATCTGACGGAACGTCAGAAGTGTGCCACGGGCAACGGAAAATGAGCAGAGCGTTTCGGTGAACCATCGAGCCACTTACGGCGTCGTGATAGCGGGAGGGACGGCCGGGGCCCACGGGGGTGGTTCCGGCCGTTTCCCGTTCACGCGCGCGGCCCCCGGAAAGACGCCCTCCGCTTGATCGGATACAGTCCGCCGGGTGTCCGAAACTCAAGCCTCCGTCCCCAACTCCGGGCCGAACAGCCACTGTTCGAGCTGCGGATCGCCCTACGGAGAGGGCGTCTCCGGCTGGCCCCGCACCTGCCCGGCCTGCGGCACCGTCGCGTACCGCAACCCGCTGCCCGTAGCCGTCGCACTCCAGCCCGTGTACGACACGAAGGGCACCGCCCTGGTCGTCATCACCCGAACCATCGCCCCCGCGCGCGGAGGCGTCGCCCTGCCGGGCGGTTACGTCGACGACCGGGAGGACTGGCGCCAGGCCCTCGTCCGCGAACTCAGGGAGGAGACGGGCATCGACGCCGCGAGCCGCGACGTACGGCTCGTCGACGCCATCAGCTCGCCCGACGGCCATCTCCTGCTCTTCGGGGTCCTCCCCGAGCGCCCGGTCGAGGGGCTGCCCAAGTCCGTCGCCACCGACGAGACGGAGGGCTGGCACCTCCTGCGCAGGCCGGAGGAGCTGGCCTTCCCGCTGCACTCCGTAGCCGTCAGGGCCTGGTTCGAAGGCCGGTACATCTGAGGTCAGCCCTCACCGAGCCCGCGCACCCGCACCGGGTAGGACGGCGCGCTCACGCCGTCCTCCAACTCCCGCTCCACGACCACCCGCCGGCCCTCCCAGCGGGCGACGTACCGCTCGATCTCCGGCTCGTCCCAACCGTCGCCCGCTGGGAGG
>NZ_JBLTJC010000268.1:0-14461 GCF_048158785.1 Streptomyces colwelliae
GCGTGGCGCAGCCGTAGATAGTCCGGCCGGAAGTCGTGCCCCCAGGACGACACGCAGTGTGCCTCGTCCACCACCAGCAGCCGCGGACGGACGGCGGCGAGCCGGTCCGTGACGTCCGGCTTGGCGAGTTGCTCAGGAGCGAGGAAGATCACGTCGACCGAGGAGGCGCTGATGCGGGCCCATGCCGTCTCGTTGTCGCTTCGGCGCTGCGCGGAGTTGATGGCGGCGGTGCGCAGCGCGCCTGATCCGAGCAGACTCTGCATCTGGTCGCGCTGAAGCGCGATCAGCGGCGACACGACCACGACCGGACCGCCGAGCAGGACCGCGGGCACCTGGTACACGGCGGACTTGCCCGCGCCGGTCGGCATGACGGCGAGTACGTCACGGCCCTTCATCACGGCCTTCATCGCGCTCAGTTGGGCCGGGCGCAAGTGCTGCCAGCCGAAGACCCGACGGGCGGTGCCGCGCAGACGACGGGACGTGAGTGTGAGCATGGTTCTCCTTGAAGGATGGGCGTCCAACCGCCGTGTGCCTGGCGGCTACCCCGGTTCGCCGGGATATCGCGTCGTGCGATTCGGTCGCCCGTATCGAGATCCCCACGGCATGCTCGCAGAGCCCGGGCCGGACCTGGTGGCGATGACGCCGAGCGCACACGACGTGAGCCGTGCAGACGTGAACGGTGAGGGCCTTCTGCCCGACCCGGTCACCGTCTCAGTGCTGGCCATCACCTATCAGCCGAGGTGACCACCAGCGGGTGCGTACCGCCTGCTGACCGCCGGGCCACACGGTGCGCGGTCGGCCAGTGCGCGGGCCGATCGGGCGGCGGCCGACCGCACGATGGCGCCCGAGGCTGTCGCGGTCACGATGTTCTCCTCGCTCGTGCCGTCCAGCTCAGTGCGGCGGCTCTGGCCAGGTGCAGGTGTGCGCGTTCCTCGGGAAGTCCCGGCCCGTGCATGCGGACGTGGTGGAGATGCAGCAGGTCCGGGAGCAGGTCCTGCGGGGGCAGCGTCCCCGCACTCTCGAGCGCGCCGCGGTAGGCGGCCAGCGCGGCGCGGCGTGCGGACCAGCTCGCGGTGACGCGCGCGTCCAGCACCGGGGTGTCGGGGGACTGGGGCGTGCGGGAGGCGGTCGTCAGGGCGATGGTCTGGTCGTAGACCGCTCGGCGAGGGGCGCTCCTGTCCGTGTGGGTGTTCCCGACCAGCCAGCGCATCGCCTTCGCGTCGTCCCCGAGCAGGCCGACGGCGATGTCCACCATGCTTGCGGCGGTCACCGCACGAGCGTCGGGAGCGACCGGACCAGCTTGCGCGGTCAGTTGGGCGAGGACGGCGGCCGAGTCGGCGGCGAAATACTCCTCGGCCGCTTCCATCACCGCGGGACCGCCGAAGCGCGCGGTCTGCGGGAAGTAGGTCTCCAGGCTCGCGTGGGTGATCAGGCCCGCGCGCCGAAGCCGCCGGGTCCACTCGCCGATATGCCCGACGGCGGTGCCGAGTGCACCGGGCGCGCAGGCCAGACGGAGACGCAGGTGGTCCTCGGGATCGCGGTGGCGAACGAACCACCAGCGGGGCTCGCCCAACTCCCCGAGCAGGTACGGCAGATGACGGGTCAGGAGCGGATCCTGGCGGTCGCGGTGCCCGTACAGGCTGATGGAGAGCAGGTCGCCGCAGCCGGGCAGACGGCCGTGTTCCCGAGTGACGACGTCGCCCGATTCGCGGACCGGTGCCCGGGGCTGGTCCACAGCGGCCAGGGGTATGACGATCTCGTGGGCTCGTCCGCCGGTCCAGCCCAGGTCCCCGGGTTCCGGTGCGGCACGCAGCAGCGCTCTGCCGTCGCGCTCCACGTGGGTACGGAGCAGGACCCGGTGCGAGGGCTCCGCCAGGTCCAGGTTCATGCGCCGGTCTCCGTCGCCCAGGTACACGTGCTCGGGCAGGCCCACATCACGACGCCACTCGGCCAGGGCTTTGTCCCACTGCGGCCACGGCGTCCGCGCGTCCGGCAGATCGTTGTCGCCGAGCGTCCAGCGGGCCGGGGACAGTACGGTGCGCCCGTAGCGCAGTTCGGGCAGGAACGGCAGGCCGGAAACGGCGGCTCCCCACGAGAACCCGGTGCACGGGACGGCCAGTGCCACCGGTGCCTCGACCACGAACCGCGCCAGCGGATGGGTGTGCTGGGTCAGATCCACCGCGTTCAGCAGCATCGTGTGAACCGGGCGGCGCCACGAGATCGAGACCAGGTGCAATTGCTCGGCATCGGCGGTCACCGCCAGGTCCGTCACGGGCAACTGGCCCGTGTCCGGGCCGTGGTAGTCGCCCAGAGGGATCACCAACTCCGCCACCTGCGGGGTGTGCGCGACGTTCGCCGAGCGTATGTACAGCGGGGTGGTACTGATCTGCGCGATCAACGCGTCCTGTTGTACGCCGGGCAGGCCGGCGTACACGTCGGTCATCCGGCGGCGGTCGTCGGCGTCGAACAGGTGGAGAAACCGCCCGGTGGCCGTTCCGGCCGCACGGGCCACCCCGACGACGTGCAGCGTGAACTCCCCTTGTTCCAGGGCGGATACGCTCGCGGCATGGATCCGCACGGTGACCTCGGTGCTCGGCTGCACGGGACGGCCGGGATCCACCACCGCCAGTTCGTCGATCGCGGCGTCATCGAGTCGGACGTGGTGGCGGCGTCGCATCGCGGCGGTGTACGCGAGCCCCAGTAGCCGGCTGTCACGGGCGGTCAGTGTCGGGCCCGGCGGCGCGGCTGTGGACCCGAGGTAGCCGGACGGGTAGCCCAGGAGGTCGATGGCGTCCAGGACGGGTACGACCGATCCCGGGCCGTAGCGCTCAAGGAAGCGGCCGTGCCAGGCAGTCCATCCGGGGCTCAGTACCGCCCGTGGCGCCAAGCGGGTGAGCGCCCTGGCGGCCGATGCCGCCTCCTCGGCCACGGCCTCCGGGATCACGAGGTCCCAGTCCAACCGCAGGTCGAGGGCGAGCGCGGGTTTCGCGGCGGGACAGAGTCGCGTCATCGCGGCCGTCACCCGGGCGCGTTCGGCGCGGGCGTGCGCAGGGGCGCCCGAGGTCGCGTCGTCGTGCCGTGCCAGGCCCGCCGCGACCTCGCGCAACTCGGCGGCCATGGGCAGGTGTTGTACCTGTCCGAGCAGGGCGGCGATCGGGTCGGAGGCCGTTACCGCGGGACGCAGACCGGTGATCAGGAATCGCTGTCGTACCAGATTCGCGAGCAGGTTCTCGATCGCGGTGGGCGAAGCGGCCGGGAAACCGGCGGAGAGCGTCTCGGCAAGAACTGTCCACAGAACCGGCGCCCGTGCGCCGTTCATGGCCATGCGGACCGGCCCGGTCGCGCGTATCCCCACGTGTACGGGGTCGCCGTCGTTCGCGCTGCTCGCGCGGTGCTCGATCATCAGGCGTCCGTCGCGCTCGAACGCGAGGCTGGAAGCGAGCAGCGTCAACTGGGGCCGGAGCGCGTGGTGTTCCTCCAACCGGTCGACCAGCGCCGCGGTCCATGCCGCGTCCGGTCTGGTGACCGCCCGGTGCCCGGTGCCCGCACGCAGCAGGGGAGTGGCCCGTGTGCGGGCGGCCGCGACGCCGGCGAACAGGCCGAACGGAGTGGCACGTGAGCGGGCGCGCAGCAGGTAGCGCAATACCGAAAGCACCGTGCGCCGCACGGCGAGATCCGGCACCGGCTCGCCGACGCATATCTGGTGCACGCGTCTCGCCAGATCCGGGCTGGAGAACTCGACCGCGGTGGCGAAATCCGTTGCCTGCCACATCTGTTGAAGCCACGCTCGCCACGACTCCTGGTGCGCGGACGGGCCGGTCAGGTCCGGCCAGACCACCGGCTGGTCGGGACGCCGGGCCGCCGCTCGAACAACGGCCGCATCGACATGGCGGTACAAACGGACCCCCAGCAGCAGAACGGCGTTGCCCGCAATTCTTCCGAACCGCCCGATGCCGAGGGCGATTATGAGTCATGGTCATTGTGGCGGTTGCTGCGCCTCTTGGTGCCGCGGAGTCGCAATGAGCCACTGACCTGGCTGAATGTCGCCCCAACTAAACGACGACGTATGGGCTGTTGACGCACGAGCGGTCTGGCTAGCGTGGGCGCCCTACACGGCAAGCGGCACATTCCCATCACGTCTGCGAAGGGAAGAAAATCATGACTGCTGCAACTCCCGAGAAACTCACCGACGAGGAATTCGGTGAACTCGAAGAACTCCAGGTGATCGATTCCAGCGAGCTGAAGCTCGGCGCGGCGTACCACACGTACACCTACATCGCGGCGGAGAGCACGGAGGACATCCCCGACTAGGGCGTCCGGGAGCCGAGGCAACTCTCCGACGGACGAGACCGGTGAGACGAGGAGGTGGGTGGTGCCGTCCAGCCAGTCGGCGGACCGTACCCGCACCGACGTCCTGTTGATCTTCCCGCCGCAGACCGAGGCCAGGTTCTTCCCGTTTCTGAGCCTGCCGTACCTGACCGGCCATCTGCGCCGCAGGGGTCGGCGGGTCCACCAGGCCGACTTGAACATCGCCGTGCTCCATGAACTGCTGCGCTGCCCCGCGCTGTTGGACGACGCGGTCCGCGCCCAGGACAAGGGCGGCGACGGTACGGCCGTGAGCGACTGGTACCGCCGAGCGGTGGCCGACGTATTCGCCGCGCACATCGGCGAGTTGCGTGCCCACGTCCTGCACAAGGAGTCGGCCGGCGAGCTGGGCCCGGACCGCGCGGTCCGGCTCGCCACCCTGGCCCTCGAACTGCTGGTCCGCGACACCTTCCTGGTGCGGACCTGGGAGGACCTCGGTCGGCTCGACGATGCCGTACGCAGGACCGCTGACCGGCCGCCCGCCGCGTCGGACGTACCGGTCGCAGCACTGCATCGCCTGGTGACCGAGCTGCTCGGCCGGCATCGCCCCCGGGTGGTCGGCCTGTCCGTGGCGTTCTTCAGTCAGCTCGCGCCCGCGCTGCTGATCGCCGCCTGGATCCGGCGGCTGGCTCCGGACACCCAAGTCTGTCTGGGCGGCCAGCAGGTGATGCTCCGTCACGAAAGTCTCGCCCGGCTGCCCGGAGTCCGGGAGACGGTCGACGCCCTGTGCCCGACCGCCGGGGAACAGCCGCTCGAACGCTGGCTGGACGCGCTGGACGGCACGGTTCCGCTCGCCGCCGTGCCCGCCATGACCTGGCTGCCACGCGCCGGGGCCGGGCCGCGCACAGGACCACCGGTGACCCTGCGCTTCCGTGACCTCGGACCACCCGACTTCACCGGACTGCCGTTCCGCTCCTATCTCAACGACGCCCTGGAGCTCGCGATCGTCTCGTGCGTCGGCTGCTACTGGGGGCGGTGCGCGTTCTGCTCGTACGGCAACCGGTCCCTCCCGCAAGGGAGTTACCAGCAGGGCACAGCGACCCAGATCGCCGACGCGGTGGAGGCCGTGGTCCGCGCCACGGGCACCCGGTACCTGTCGGTCGCGGACGAGAACACCAACCTGCGGCTGATCCTGAAAGCGATGCGCGCGGCACGCGAACGCGGCATCCGGGTCCGGTTCGGCGTGCGCAGCCGACTGGAATCCGCCCTGACCGACCCGGAGTTCTGCCACGACCTCGCCGCGGTCGGCTGCGCGATGATCTCGGTCGGCTACGAGGGCACCTCGCAGCGCCTGCTGGACCGGATGGAGCGGGGCGTGCGCGCGGCCGACTACCAGCGGATCCTCGACAACCTCGACGCGGCGGGCATCGCCGTCCGGTTCACCGTGATGGGCCAGGTCCTGGACGAGACGCCGGACGAGTTCGAGGCGTCCCTGCGTTTCCTCGTCGACAACGAGCGGCGGATCGGCATCGACGCGCTGGAGCTGATGGTGGCGGAGCCCGGCAGCAGACTCGTGGGCAGCCCGGAGGACTACGGCCTCGCCCTCGACCCCTCGGACCGCCTCTCGGGCAACCCCGAGCTGAGCTACCTGGCCGGCCGCGTCGGCCACCCCCTGTCCGTCCCCGGCGGCCCGACGCGCACCGAGGCACTGGACCGGCTGGTGCGGATCTTCGACACCGTCAAACCGGGCCGTACGAATGCCTCGGCACCCTCGCGCCCCGCCCCGAACGGCCGTCGCGCGCCCGCCGTCGCGGCCCTGCGCCCGCACGCGTGGGTACGCACCGTGCCCGCGTACGCCGACGACCGTTCGGAAGACAGCGTCACCCTCGCCGACCTCGTCCGGGAGCGGTTCTACGCCCTTCCCCGCGACGACGTTGAACAACGCGCCGACGGCCTGCTCACGGCCCGCACCGACCGCGGCAGCCGACTGCTGGCCCGCCTGGCCGACGCGGCGGCGGGCACCCCTGATCCGGTGCGTTCAGCCGACCCGGCCCCCTCAGCCAGGAGCTCGTCATGACGCAATCGCCGCGCACCGCATCCGGCGGCGCCCGTACCGTCACCGTCACCGAGGCCCCGCGCCGGATGGGCCTGGGCGTCCTGATGGACATGCCGTGGGGCGGCGGACGCCTTGGCCGGCGCGGCATCGGATTCGTGGAGAGTGACGACGGCGGCGGAGACATCACCGACCGGGTCCGCGCCTTCCTGCACCGCCACGGCGGCGACTTCGCCTACTCGGCCCTCGCGTTCCAGCCGCGCTCGCGCGCCCGCGTACGGATGGCCGACTACGTGCGCGCCTACGACCGCTTCTTCGAGGCGGTGCCCGCCGGATCGGCCCGCGCCTTCCACCAGACCGAGTTGAACATGGGCACGCCCGAACGCTATGACCGCCGCCCGGCCGCCGAGTTCACCAACGAACTGTCCGCCCGCTACGGCTTTTCCTGGGTGGTCGAAGACCTCGGCATCTGGAGCCTGCGCGGCATACCGATGCCCTACCCGCTCCCGCCGCCGCTGACCGAACCGGGCCTGGAGCTCGCCACCCGGAACGTCGCGGAGGCGGCCCGGCTGCTCGATCCGCCGCTGCACGTCGAGTTCCCCGGCTTCACAGAGGGCGGCTCGTTCGTCCTGGGGCACATGGACGCCTTCGAGTACTTCGCCCGGCTGGCGGACGACGCCGACGTGTGGGTGACGCTCGACGTCGGGCATCTGCTCAGCTACCAGTGGCTGAGGGGACGTACGGGAAGCAGCATGTACGACGGGATCGATGCCCTGCCCCTGTCCCGTTGCCGCGAACTGCACTTGTCGGGCTGCCAGATCGTGGGTGGCAAGTTCCGCGACCTGCACCACGGCGTGCTGCTGGACGAGCAGTTGGAGCTCACCGCGTATCTGCTGCCGCGCTGTCCGAACCTGCTCGGGGTGTCCTACGAGGACCCGATGTACCGCGAGGACGGACAACTGGTCGAGAAGTCCCGGCGGAACTATGCGCGGCTACGAGACCTGGTCGCCGACTGGCAGCGCGGGGAGGCGACATGACCCCGGTGGAGCCGGACGCGTCGCTGGACGGCGAGCAACTGACCGACCTGCTCATGCGGTTGCTGCTGGACGCGGACCTGCGGGCCCGCCTCGCCGACGAGGGCGCCGAGGCCGTGGCGGCGGATCCCGGCGAGCTGGAGTGCCTGGCCTCCGTCGACCTGGTCGAACTGGACACCACCGCACGGCGGTTGCGCTCCCAGGTCTGGCGGCCCGGCAGCGGCGGCAGCCTCGCGACCATCTTCCCGCGCAGCCTGCGGCTGCTCCAGGACACCGGTGCCACGGAGTCCGGTCTGCTCACCGGCTTCCTCGGCTCACCGCACTTCGCCCGGTTCCGGCTGATCCCGTACACCGTGCCCGGGTTGTCGGCGGAGGAGGCGTTCGCGTCCTACCTGCTGGATGACGCCGCGTCAGGGGCGCTGCGCGACACCGTGACCCACGAGCTGATGATCGCCCTGTTCACCGCGCTGACGTGCGAGCAGCCGCTGTCGTTCGTGATCGAGGCGGAGGGAATCGCCCGCACCGACCGAGGCCACGCAGCCGTGCGTGCGTACGCGGCGGCATCCGCAGCCAGCTGGGGGGCCGCTTCGGGCGAGCGCCCCGAGGCGACCGAGCGCGCCGCGGACGGGGAACCCGTGCACTACGCGTACTTCACCACGTCCGCCGGGCTGGCTCACGGCGTGGTGTCCGGGCGGGTGGCGGCGGCCTTCGAGGCCGAACCGTCGGACCGGCGCGAGACCGCGCGGCGGGCGCTGGCACGCCGCGGACTGTGGTGACGGGGAGAGGAACCGCCGTGCACATCGTGTTGGTGGACATGCCGTGGTCGTCGCTCGACGCGCCGTCCCTCGCCCTCGGCATTCTCAAACGCCGGATCCTCGACGTCTTCCCGGACGGCGCCGCGGACGTCGAAGTGGTGCACGCCAACCTCGACTTCGCCGACTGGGTGTCCGCTCGTACGGAATACGGCTTCGAGGAGTACGAGTTCTGCTCGACCTCGTACTTCTCCGGACACAGCGAGTGGATCTTCTCGGCCGCGCTCAACGGTCAACCCCGTTGGCGGGTAACAGAGTTCACGGAACACTTCGGCGGGAAGATGCCGGAGCACATGCTGGCCAAGGCGCGGGAACTGCACGAACTCGCGCCGCTGTTCGTCCGGGAGACGGCCGCCAAGATCGCCGCCACGGCACCGGACGTGGTCGGCTTCACCACCACGTTCGCGCAGAACGCGGCGGCCCTCGCGGCGGCCCGCGTGGTCAAGGAACTGGCGCCGAGCACCACCACCGTCTTCGGCGGCGCGAACTGCGACGGCCCGCAGGGCGCCGCACTGCACCGCAACTTCCCCCACGTCGACTTCGTGGTGCGCGGCGAGGGCGAGACCGCGTTCCCACGGCTGCTCGCCGCGCTCCGCGACGGTGACGCCGACGACCTGGCCGCCATCCCCGGCCTGTGCCGCCGCGACCCGGACGGCCGGTCCGTGGCCCATCCCATGGACGCCGCCCCGCTGCCTCCGGGAGCACTGGTCACCCCGGACTACGGCGATTACTTCGAGCGGCACGCGCGGTCCACCGCGGGCGGCTGGGTGGAGCCGCGGCTGGTGGTGGAGGCCTCACGCGGCTGCTGGTGGGGCGAGAAGCACCACTGCACCTTCTGCGGTCTCAACGGCTCGTTCATGGAGTTCCGCAGCAAGGACCCGCGGCGGTTCGTGGACGAGATCCTCGGCCTGGTCGAGCGCCACCGCGTCCTCGACGTGTGGGTCACCGACAACATCCTCGACATGGCCTACCTCAACTCCATGGCCCCGCTTCTCCAGGAGAGCGGGTACGACCTGCGGCTGTGCTACGAGATCAAGTCGAACCTGCGGCGCGACCAGCTGGCGACGCTGTACGCGGCCGGCGTCAGCTACGTGCAGCCCGGCGTGGAGAGCCTCAGCAGCCGGGTGCTGAAGCTGATGGACAAGGGGGTGAGCGGCTGCCAGAACGTACGGCTGCTGCGGGACGCGGAGACCGTCGGCGTCAACCTCAGCTGGAACTACCTCTACGGCTTCCCCGGGGAGACCGAACAGGACTACGACGAGATCGTCGACCAACTGCCCGCGCTGCACCATCTCGGACCGCCGGCCAACTCCACCCGCCTGAAGGTCGAACGGTTCAGCCCCTACTTCGACCGGCCGGAACTGGGCTTCGGCGAACTGCGCCCCGCCTCGCACTACCACCACATCTACGACCTGCCGGAGGCCGAACTCGCCGACCTGGTCTACATCTTCGACTCACCGAACCGGGGCATCGCCGGCGGCTGTCTCGACCGGCTGCGCGCGGCCGTCGCCGACTGGACGCGGGCGTACCCGCGCAGTCGCCTGACCCACTGCGACCTCGACACGCACATCGTCCTGGTCGACACCCGGCCGGACTTCTCCTGGCGGCTTCTCGACCTCACCGACCCGTTCGAAGTGACGGTGTTCCGGCTGCTCGACACGCCGCACAGCCTGGCAGCGCTGCTGCGCAAGACGGCTGCCCGGTGCGCGGACGCAGGGGAGTCGACCGGCGAGGTGACGGAAGAGCGCGTCGCCGAACTACTGGCACGCTGGCGCACCCTCGGCCTGGTCTTCGCCGAGGGCGGCCACTACGTGCACGTCGCGCCCGCAGTGGCCAACCAGGACCTGCTGCGGCTCGACGGCGCCGGACTGCACGGGGACGGCACATCGCTGGTCCCGGCTCTGGCGGCCCCGGCCCGGGGAGACACCGTATGAAGCCGGAGCTGACGCTGTGGAAGGACCGTGACCCGGCGGCCATGCGCCTGCCGGGGATGCGTTACGGCACCCTCGAAGGACCGCCGGACGATCCGGTGGACGCCGTCGCACAACTCGCCTCCGCCGGCGTCCAGTTCATCCAGGTGCACGAACCCGTGGACCTCACCGATCCGGACGGCGCGTCCGCGGTAGCCGTTCTCCTCGTCATCCGGGAACTCACCAGCCACGGCATCGCGGTGGACTGGACACTGCGCATGCCCGACCCGGCCCAGTGGCGCGCGCTGAGCCACCTGCACCCCCCGACAGGCGTCTTCCGCGGCTCCACGGGAGAGGAGAACGAGGACCACGTGGTGACGGCGTGGCGCGGCTCGTTCCACATCGCGAAGTGCGGCTACCGCCGCGGCCCCGGTTTCCTGGAGATCCGCGACCACCGCTGGGACTCCTTCCGACGCCTGGTCGTCAACGCCCCCCGGAGCACGGCGTTCCAGGGACTACTGGACGGCGTCCCTGTGGTCGCGTCGGCGTCGACGGAGCGGGTCCTGGAGCGCCACCTGCGCGAGAACCTGGTCCATCGCGCCGGGCGTTACCTGTGGTGGACGCCGTACCGCCTACGACGCTGGCCGCTCAGCACGACGATCCCGTAGGAACCTCTCGACCCACCGCTCCGTCAACTCGTCGGCCTGACGCCTGATCCCCGGAGCCGGCACCGACGCGGGCGCGCCGACACCGAGGAAGCCCAGGCAACCCAGCAGGCCATCTTCGTAGTTCGCGACCATGTCCTCGTAGACGACGGTGTGCGGGACGACATCGTGTCGGCCGAAGTAGTCCTCCCAGACCGACGCGTCGCGGTCGAGCATCCGCAGATGCCGGCTGATCTCCTCATAGCTGTACCGGGGTTGGGCGCGCGTGCTGCCCTCCGGCAGAAAGGTCCCGTCCAGGATCCAGACACCGGTCTGCTCGGCCATGGTGTACGAGACGGCCTGCCGCAACCGGTCCCTGCGTTGGATCCAGATGTACCGGGGTGCCTGGAGGACGTCGTACGGGTCGACCTCCAGGCCGGCGAGGTGCCCAGCGTGGATCCGCAGCCCGAACACGCCGTTGGGGCTGGTCCGGCACGTCATCAGCTGCCGCACATAGCCCGCGGCCAACTCCTGCGGATCGTCGGAGTCGAACCCCCACCGCTCGAAGAAGTCCAGCACGAAGGCGTCGGCGAAGTAGTCCTCGGCGAAGCCGGCCAGCCCGGTGTGCCACAGGGCGCGGGCGAGCATGTTGCTGCCGCACCGGGGGGTCGACGCGAGCACGTAACGGACCGGCGGCAGACCGGTGAAGGGCGGGAAGTCGAACTCCGGGCCGTTGGTCCGATAGCGCAGCACCATGAGAACACCTTCGCGCCCGGCACCAGTTGTTGTCACCGGCTCCGTACCGTTCCCGGTGAGGTGAGGTGAGGTGAGGTGAGGTGAGGTGAGGTGAGGTGAGGTGAGGTGAGGTGAGGTGAGGTCGGGCCGAGCTGGATGTCGTGGACGGCACCCCCGCGCGGATCAGCGGGCGATCGAGATCGCGAAGGGCGCGAATCCGGTGGACCGGATCACGTGCGGTACGAAGAGGATCGCGGCCTCGACAGCCCGGGCGGTCTCGATCCCGCCGAGGTCCGTGATCCACTCCTGCTGCCAGCCGAGGTCCAGGAGAAGCCCGCGCACGATCTGCTTGGCCTCCGGGTCGGTGCCGGAGAGAAAAGCGGTGGGCGTCTGAGCGAGTGTGGCGGGCGCGGTCATCACCGAGTGAAGCATCGTGTTGAGCGTCTTGACGACGAGCGTCTCGGGCAGCGCCTCCTGGAGCCGCTCCGCGAGACTTGAGCCGGGGTAGAGCAGGCCGGCGGGCAGTCCGTCGGGTCCGTCGACGGTGGCGTTGGAGACGTCCACGAGGATCTTGCCCCGCAGCTCCGCGCGCAGTGCGGCGAGTCTCTCCAGCGAACCGGCGCCCGGTGTGGCGTTGATGACGATGCGCGCTGTTCGTACGGCGTCCGCGGCGGCGCCCGGTGAACGGGTCGCCACGGTCACCTCGTGCCCGGCCCGGGTGAGGGCGCCGGCCAGACTGGCGCCCACGCGGCCGCCGCCAAGAACGGTGATGTCGCTCATGTTGAACTGGTCCTCCTGGTCGTTCTGTTTCTCGAAAGCGCTCAGTGCCAAGTGCCAAGTGCCAAGTGGTCGGTGGTCAGCGGGAGAGCGTGCCGACCGCATCGGCGTGCACGTCGGGTGTGGCGGCCAGGAAACTCTTGCTCTCCGGAGTCCAGGGGCGGCCCTCGACGTCAGAGATCCGTCCGCCGGCCTCGGTGACGAGCAGGGCCCCGGGAAGCAGGTCCGCACGGGCTCCGGCGAACTGCCAGAAGGCCTCGATCCGGCCGGCGGCCACGTTCACCAGGTGCAGGGTGGCGGGCACGGATGTCCGCACCACGAGCGCCTCGACGAGCATCTCGGTGATCGACGCGCCGACGCGCCGCACGACCTTCTCGTCCTCGTCCGGCCTGGCCTGGCTCGTGGCCACGATGCTCAGACCGAGTTCCGGGGTCCGGGACACGTGCAGCGGCCGGCCGTCGAGGTGAGCGCCGGCGCCCGCGAGCGCGGTGTACGTCTCGCCGGTCATCGGCAGGTGGACCACGGTGAGCACCGGCTGGTTGTCGCGTACGAGGGTCGCGGTCACCGCCCACTCCGGCAGGCCGTGCAGGTGGTTGACGTTGCCTTCGGCCGGGTCCACCACCCACCATTCGCCGGCCGGGAGCGCGCCGCCCTCCAACTCCTCCTCCACCCAGCGGGCGTCCGGGCGCAGGGCGGTGAGACGCGGGCGCAGGACGTCGAGGACCGTGGCGTCGTTGGCGGCGAGCGCGCGCATCAGCTCGTCGCGGGTCCGGTAGGGGACCACGTCCCCGAAGCGGTCCCGCAGAGCCGCACTCGCCGTGCGTACGGCGAGCTCGGTCTGTGCGAGCAGGCCGGCGTCGGAGGTGACGGCGGGGCCGGCGGCTGTGGCAGCACTGGTGTTGTGCATCGATTCGGGCATGGCGGTGCTCCCGTCTGAGCAAGGGGATCGAGGTCGACCGGGCGAGAACCTGGTTCGTCCGCGCCCGCAGTCCGACGGTAGGAGAGGCCATCATTAACATCAAGTGCATGTAAAGCACGGCTAGGATGACTCCCATGCAACTGGATCTGAATCTGCTCGCCGCGCTCGACGCTCTGCTGGAGGAAGGCAGCGTGGCCGGCGCCGCCGACCGCCTGCACGTCACCGCCCCCGCGATGAGCCGCAGCCTCGGCCGGATCCGGCGTACGACGGGGGATCAGATCCTGGTGCGCACCGGACGCACGATGACCCCGACGCCGTACGCGATCGCGGTGCGGGAACAGGTGCACGACCTGCTCCAGCAGGTCCGGGGCGTGCTGGCGCCGAGCCGTGAACTCGACCTCGCGACGCTCGAACGCACCTTCACGCTTCGCTGGCACGACGCGCTTGTCGCCCTCGGCGGGCCCGCGCTTCTGTCTGCCGTGCGCGAGCAGGCACCCGGCGTGCGGTTGCGCTTCATCGCGGAATCGAGCATCGACACACCTGAGCTGCGCCGCGGCGAGGTCGACCTCGCCGCGAACGCCGACCGCCCGAGCGCACCCGAGATCCACGCCGATCGGGTGGCCGAGACCGCGCAGGTCGTCGTCGTACGGCGGGGGCACCCGCTCACCCGCGTCAAGATCGTCACCGCCGCGCGGTACGCCGCGGCCGAGCACATCACCGTCTCGCGCCGCGGCAGGCTCGGAAACATCCTCGACGACGCTCTCGCGGGCCTCGATCTCACGCGACGCGTGGTGGTCACCGCGCCTACGGAAAGCGCCGCGTTCGAGTTCGCACGCGGCTCCGATCTCGTCGTCACCGCCCCCGAATCCACGGCGCGTTCGGCTGCCACGGATCTCGGCATGGTCCTGCTCCCTCTGCCGCTCGACCTTCCACCAGCCCCGGTCTACCTGTCGTGGCATCAGCGCTACGACACCGACCCCGCGCACATGTGGCTACGAGATCTGGCGCGGACCGCGCTGACCGGTGCGGTGAGCGGGGAGGGGCAGACGGCACGGTGACACCCCTGCGTCCTCACTGACCGGGAACTGCCCTCGCGCACAGCCAGATGGTGGCCGGCCAGACGCCTACGGCCGTTGCGTCGGTCGCGTACGGGAGAGGGGGGATTCCGCGGAAGCCGTTGGGACGGTTGCCGCAGCGCTCAACGCCCTTTCGTTGCCTGCGGATCCGCCGGTCGCAGAGGCGGAGGTTGTCGCATCGTGCGGTCCGCTGCCG
>NZ_JBLTJC010000269.1:0-14429 GCF_048158785.1 Streptomyces colwelliae
ACCTGGGTCATCTCGGCGCCGGCCCCCAGCCCCGACGCCGAGATGACCCAGGTGGTCCGCCCGTCATGAACAAGCCCCTGCGCCGGATCGCGCTCTTCTGCGGCCTCCTGGTCCTCACCCTGCTGCTGCGCGACAACTGGCTCCAGTACGTCAAGGCCGACAGCCTCAAGACGGACGACAACAACCGCCGCGTCACGATCGCCCGCTACGCGACCCCGCGCGGCGACATCATCGTCGACGGCAACCCGATCACCGGTTCCACCGAGACCAGCACCTCCGGGCTGAACGACCTGAAGTACAAGCGCACCTACAAGAACGGCGCGATGTGGGCGCCGGTCACCGGATACGCCTCGCAGGCCTTCGGCGCCAACCAGCTGGAGTCCATCGAGGACGGCATCCTCTCCGGCACCGACGACCGGCTCTTCTTCCGCAACACCCTGGACATGATCACGGGCAAGGCGAAGTCGGGCGGCAACGTCGTCACCACCCTCAACCAGGCCGCGCAGAAGGCCGCGTGGAGCGGTCTGACGAAGCAGGGCGGCAAGGGCGCGGTCGTCGCCCTCGACCCGTCCACCGGCAAGATCCTGGCGCTGGCGTCCTACCCGTCGTACGACCCCTCGTCGTTCGCCGGGAACTCCACCTCCACGGACTCCAAGGCCTGGCAGAAGCTCCAGAAGAAGTACGACCCGAACGACCCGATGCTCAACCGGGCGCTGCGCGAGACCTACCCGCCGGGCTCGACCTTCAAGGTGGTCACCGCGGCCGCCGCCCTGGAGAACAACCTGTACTCGTCCGCCGACTCGGCGACCGACTCGCCGCTGCCCTACATCATGAAGGGCACCACGACCGAGCTGAAGAACGAGGGCAGCATCCCCTGCAAGAACGCGACCATGCGCGTCGCGCTCCAGTACTCCTGCAACACCGTCTTCGGCAAGATCGGCTCGGACCTCGGCAACGACAAGATGCTGGCCGAGGCGAAGAAGTTCGGATTCGACTCCGAGCAGTTCACCCCGATCCGCTCCAGCGCCTCGGTCTTCTCCGACAACATGAACTCCTCGCAGACCGCGCTGTCCTCGATCGGCCAGTACAACACCGCCGCGACCCCGCTTCAGATGGCCATGGTCGCCTCCGCGGTCGCCAACGACGGCAAGCTGATGAAGCCGTACATGGTCGACAAGCTCCAGTCGTCGAACCTCGACACCATCGCGCAGACCGAGCCGGAGGAGATGAGCCAGCCGCTCTCCTCGAAGAACGCGCAGGTCCTTCAGTCGATGATGGAGACGGTCGTCGACAAGGGCACCGGCACGAACGCGAAGATCAGCGGCGTCACCGTCGGCGGCAAGACCGGCACCGCGCAGCACGGTGTCGCCAACAGCGAGAACCCGTACGCCTGGTTCGTCTCGTACGCCAAGCTCCCCGACGGCAGTTCGCCGGTCGCCGTGGCCGTGGTCATCGAGGATTCCAGCGCCAACCGTGACGACATCTCCGGCGGCGGTCTCGCGGCCCCGATCGCGAAGAACGTCATGGAGGCGGTCATCGACAGCAAGAAGTGACTCCGCTCACGTCCCCTTCACATCGGTGCACGTTGCGATACCGGTCCTGTATCGGGTGACGGGCTTGGCCAGGTCACACAAAGCCAGCCGGGTACGGTAGGCCCGGACGGCTAGCCTCCGACCGCACACCCGTGCGGGTCGGGACCGACGGAGAGGGCTGGTAGGGAACTATGGAAGAGCCGCGTCGCCTCGGCGGCCGGTACGAGCTGGGCCAGGTGCTCGGCCGTGGTGGCATGGCGGAGGTCTACCTCGCCCATGACACACGCCTCGGCCGCACGGTGGCGGTGAAGACGCTGCGCGTCGACCTTGCGCGCGACCCTTCCTTCCAGGCCCGGTTCCGCCGGGAGGCCCAGTCGGCCGCCTCGCTCAACCATCCCGCGATCGTCGCGGTCTACGACACGGGCGAGGATTACGTCGACGGGGTCTCGATCCCGTACATCGTCATGGAGTACGTCGACGGCTCGACACTCCGTGAGCTGCTCCACAGCGGCCGCAAGCTGCTGCCGGAGCGCTCGATGGAGATGACCATCGGCATCCTCCAGGCCCTGGAGTACTCGCACCGCAACGGAATCGTCCACCGCGACATCAAGCCGGCCAACGTCATGCTGACGCGCACCGGCCAGGTCAAGGTGATGGACTTCGGCATCGCCCGCGCCATGGGCGACTCCGGCATGACGATGACCCAGACGTCCGCGGTGATCGGCACCGCCCAGTACCTCTCCCCGGAGCAGGCCAAGGGCGAGCAGGTCGACGCCCGCTCGGACCTCTACTCGACGGGCTGCCTCCTCTACGAACTCCTGACCGTACGGCCGCCCTTCGTGGGCGACTCCCCGGTCGCGGTCGCGTACCAGCACGTACGCGAGGAGCCGCAGCCGCCGTCCGTCTTCGACCCCGAGATCACGCCCGAGATGGACGCGATCGTCCTGCGGGCCCTGGTCAAGGACCCCAACTACCGTTACCAGTCCGCCGACGACATGCGCATCGACATCGAGGCCTGCCTCGACGGCCAGCCGGTCGCGGCGACGGCGGCGATGGGTTCGGTCGGCTACGGCGGCTACGGCGACGACCAGCCGACGACGGCCCTGCGTTCCGACGCCGGCGCCACGACGATGCTGCCGCCCATGAACCCGGACGACGGCGGCTTCGGCTACGACGACCGCCCCGACCGGCGCCGCCAGCAGAAGAAGAAGACGAACACCTCGACGATCCTGCTGGTCGTGGCGGCGGTCCTGGTGCTGGTGGGCGCGATCCTGATCGGGAAGTGGGCGTTCAGCGGGAACGGCGGTGCGGACAAACCGTTCGCGGCTCCGAACTTCGTCGGCCAGACCTACGCCACCGCGCAGACCATGGCCGTCAACTCCGGCCTGAAGCTGGCCGAGCCCACCCGCAAGGCCTGCGAGAACGCGCCGAAGGGCAGCGTCTGCTCGCAGGACCCGGGGGTGGGCGCCGACGTCAAGAAGGGCGACACCGTCAACCTGGTCGTCTCGACCGGGGCCCCGAAGGTCGTCGTACCGAGTGTCGTCGGCCAGGACGTCGACGCCGCCACCACGACGCTTGAGGGCGACAAGTACAAGTTCGTCGTGAAGACCAAGCAGAAGGTGTCCGGGGAGGACCCGGGAACCGTGCTGGAGCAGAACCCGGCGCTCGGCGCGGAGGTGCAGAAGGGCACCACCATCACCCTGACCGTCGCCAAGGCCGAGGAGAAGTCCACGGTCCCGGACGTCAGCGGCAAGACCTGTGACGAGGCCAAGGCGCAGATGACCGCCAACAACCTCGTCGGGAACTGCACCGAGGTGGACACCGACGACGCCAACCTCGTCGGCAAGGTCGTCTCGACCGACCCGCAGGCCAACACCCAGGTCGACAAGAACTCGTCGGTCAACATCCAGATCGGGAAGTCGACGCAGGTCCAGGTCCCGAACGTCGTCACCCAGACAGTGAAGAACGCCAAGCAGATCCTGCAGCAGAACGGCTTCAACAACATCCAGTTCGCCGACGGCAGCGATCAGAGCGACAACGCGATCGTGACCGGGATCGACCCGGGCGCGGGCAACACGGTCGACCCGGGCAACACGACGATCACCCTCACCACCGTGGGCACCGGCAACAACAACGGCGGGAACAACAACGGCGGCACCAGCTTCTTCGGCGGTGTCACGGGAACCGCGTACCGCACCGAGGAGTAACTGCTCCTGTCGAAAGAGCCCCCGGCGTCCGGAAAGCACGCCGGGGGCTCTTTCGCGTCCGGCGCCACCAGGCCCAGTCGACAACCGATGCGGCCCAACTCCCCTGCGGCTCAAAGATGTTGGTCGAAAAACCGCTGGCACTAAATGATCTTTCCCGCATGGTCTCCAGCCGATCACAGCCCAACCAGGAGGAGAATCACGCGCAAGGTACTCGGAGCACTCGCGGCAACCGCCGTCATCGTCGCGTCCGGCGTTGTATTCGCGCCCGCGGCGAGCGCCGCCGCCTACGGCTGTGCCGGATCGGAGATCGACACCTATCCGGTGAAGACCTCGGGAGGAACCCAGTACGCCACGATCCACCTGTACTTCGACTCTTCGACAGACAAGAACTGCGCAGTGACGGTGGTCACCGCCGCCGGCGGCTCCGGAACCTCCGAGACGACCATGGCGAGCATCTCGGAGTGTTCGGGAACCACCCTCAGCAGCTGCGTCGGTGGGGCGATCATCACCAAGGCCAACGCCGGAAGCTACGCGTCCTACGCGGGGCCGGTGTCAGTCCCCGGAGGGGGCCACTGCGTTCTCGTGTCCGGTTCTCGCACGCACAACGGCGTGGTTGCCGGAAATCAGTACGGCCCTGTGCACTGCTGACCTCGGTCCAATGTCAGAGCCCCGGCACCCTGAGAAGGGCGCCGGGGCTCTTTCGTACGTACGGTGCGCTACGACCCCGCCGTCAGCGAAGCTCCTTCGGCGGTGTCCGCGCGCTGTCCACCTTGTCGACGCGGACCAGCTCGCCCCACACCACGTACCGGTACCGGGACGTGTACACCGGCGTGCAGGTCGTCAGGGTGATGTAGTGGCCGGCCTTCTTCTTGCCGGACTCCGCGGGGATCTGGGCGAGGGTCTTGACGTTGTACTTCGAGGTCTCGGGAAGGATGTCGTAGACCTTGTAGACGTACCAGTCGTCCTTCGTCTCGAAGACGATCGGGTCGCCCTTCTTGAGCTTGTCGATGTTGTGGAACTTGGCGCCGTGGCCGTCGCGGTGGGCGGCGAGGGCGAAGTTGCCGGTCTTGCCGGTGGTCGGGAGGGTGGCCTTGACCGGGTCCGTGTAGTAGCCGGCGACGCCGTCGTTCAGGACGCTCGTCTCGGTGCCCTTCTCGACCAGCACCTCGCCGTTCTTCATCGCGGGCACGTGCAGGAAGCCGATGCCGTCCTTGGTGTCGAGTGCGCCGGGTCCGGTGTCCTTGTCCTTGGACCAGTTGTCGCGGACCTTGTCGCCCTGCTTGTCGGCCGTGCGGTCGGCGACGACGTTCGTCCACCACAGGGAGTAGACGACGAACAGGCCGAGGATCAGGCCCGCCGTGATGAGGAGTTCACCGAAGACGCTGACCGCCGTCGCGACCGGGCCGGTGCCGCGGGGGCGGTCCGGTGGGGACGCGGGCGTGTCGGTCTGCTCGTCGGTGTCGTCGGTGGTCGCTGCCACGTTCATCTGCCCCTACTCGATGAGCGCATCCGGCTTGCCCTTGCTGCGCGGCCGTTCCTCGACCATCTTGCCCCAGACGATCAGCCGGTACTTACTGGTGAACTCCGGCGTACAGGTCGTCAGCGTGATGTAGCGGCCGGGCTGGGTGAAGCCCGAGCCCTTGGGGATGGGGTCGATGACACTGGTGTTGCTCGGCGCCGTCACAGGCAGCGTCTTCGTCATCTTGTAGACGTAGTAGGTGGACTGGGTCTCCACCACGACCTCGTCACCCGGCTTGAGCTGGTTGATGTACCGGAACGGTTCGCCATGGGTGTTGCGGTGGGCGGCGAGCGCGAAGTTGCCGGTCTTCGCGTCCGGCATAGCGGTCTTGAGGGCACCCTCGCTGTAGTGCCCGACCATCCCCTTGTCGAGCACCTTCTTGTTGCTGACGCCCTCGGCGATCGGCGCCACCACGTCCAGCTTGGGGATGTGCAGGATGGCGAAGCCCTGCCCCGGGGAGAACTCTCCCGGAGCGCGCTTCCCGCTCGCCCAGTCGTTCTGGAGCTGACTCGCCTCGCTGCCGGCCTGCGCGTGCGCCCGTACGTTCGTCCACCACAACTGGTAGGTGACGAACAGCAGCATCAGCACGCCGGTGGTGATGAACACCTCGCCGATCGCCCGGCTCGCGACGACCGCGGCACCCGGCTTGGTCGCCCGCTGCCGCCGCCGCGCCTCGACCCGCGAGAGGGGAGCGCCGGCACGCGCGCCGGCACCGGATTCCGGGGCCTCAGTGGTCTCCTCCGCCGCCCCACCCGCCCCATGACGCCCGTGGCGCCCCTTGGCGGCCTTTCTCCGGGCCGCACGCCCGCCTGTGGGGGTTCCTGTGGCGGAGGAGGCGGATGAGGCGTCAGACGCCGATATGGACCGGCCGTGGCCCGTCCGCTCCGGCGAGAGGTCCGCCAGCCGCAGCGCGACGGTCTCTTCGTCGATCGGACCGTACGGCACCCCGGGCGCACCCTGCGCCTGCGCGCCGTGCCACTGGTCGAACCCGCCCTGTTCCCCGTACGACGGTTCCGCGTACGACTGCTCCCCGTACGCGGCCTCGGACTCGCGCTCGGGGCGCAGCGCGGTCACGCCGTGGCCCTGCCCACCACCGGGGCGAGCCCCGCCGACCTCGCCACGGCACCCTGGTCGCCGCACTCCACCAGCCAGTTGGCCAGCATCCGGTGCCCGTGCTCGGTGAGCACCGACTCCGGGTGGAACTGGACGCCCTCGACGGGCAGTTCGCGGTGGCGCAGGCCCATGATGATGCCGTCGTGCGTCCGGGCGGTGACTTCCAGTTCGGCCGGGACCGTCTCCGGCTCGGCCGCCAGCGAGTGGTAGCGGGTCGCCGTGAAGGGCGAGGGCAGCCCGGCGAAGACGCCCTTGCCCTCGTGCTCGACGAGCGAGGTCTTGCCGTGCAGCAGCTCGGGGGCGCGGTCCACGACACCGCCGTAGGCCACCTGCATCGACTGCATGCCGAGGCAGACGCCGAAGACGGGTACCCCGGTCGAGGCGCAGTGCCGCACCATCTCGATGCAGACGCCGGCTTCCTCGGGGGTGCCGGGGCCGGGCGAGAGGAGGACGCCGTCGAAGCCGTCCTGGGCGTGCGCCGTCGAGACCTCGTCGTTGCGCAGCACCTCGCACTCGGCGCCCAGCTGGTACAGGTACTGGACCAGGTTGAAGACGAAGCTGTCGTAGTTGTCGACGACGAGAATCCGTGCGCTCACTGGTTGTCCACCGTCACATCGTTGAAGGGCAGCAGCGGTTCGGCCCACGGGAAGACGTACTGGAACAGGATGTAGACCACGGCCAGGGCCAGCACGAGCGAAATCAGCGCCCTCACCCACGCGTTCCCCGGCAGATGCCGCCAGATCCAGCCGTACATGCCGTCCCTTCCGTCGCGCCACGGCACCAGACTCACGCCGTACGTCACCAGACTAACGGCGCAGCGCGGCTGGTCTCCCGGCCTCCACAGGCTGTGTGGAGTCGAGATGGGCCCAGACGATCAGCCGGTGGCTGTGCCCCCACTCCGGATCGCACGTGGTCAGCGTGAGATAGCGGCCCGAAGCCGTGTACCCGGACTTACGTGGCACAGGATCGATCACCTCAATGTCGGTGGGCACTGTTTTGTAAGGCCCTTTGTCGATCCGATACGTGAACCAGGTGGTCCCGTCCGTCAGCACCACCGCGTCACCCGCGCGCAGCTCCGGAAAGTTCACGAAGGGGTCGCCGTACGTCCTCCGGTGCCCCGCCACGGCGAAGTTGCCGACCTGCCCCAGCCGCGCGGTGCCGGCGTAGTGACCGAGCCCCTTCTTGAGGGTGCTCACGTCGGTGTCCTCAAGGACGGGCTTGTTCCACGTGAAACCAAGCCGCGGGATGTACATGATCGCGAAAGGCTTGCCGTCCTTGTAGGCGGCCGGTTTCGCCGGAGCGGCGGGCGATGGTGCTGCGGACGCCTTCGGGCGCGCGGTCTGCTGCGACCACTGGTTCTGTAACTGGTCGATCTGGTCGCTCATCGTGCGGTCGGCCTTCACACCGGTCCAGAACAGCACGTAGACCACGAAGAGGACGATCAGGGTGCCCACGGTGATGCAGAGTTCGCTGACGCTCCTGACGATCACGCGCACCGGCAGCTCCCGTACGGCCGCTTACTCCACTGGCTTCTACTCCACTGGCTTCGCGTAGTGCAGATCCACTGTGCCCGAGTACCCGGGAAGAGTCACCGTCCCGTCGTCGGTCACTTTCCAGCCGAGCCCGTAGACGTCGACGTACACCTTGTAGTTCTGGATCGCCTTGGACGCCGTCAGCGCCGCCTGCAACTTCCCCGGGTCCCCGACCGCCGTGATCTTGTACGGCGGTGAGTAGACCCGGCCCTGGAGGATCAGGGTGTTGCCCACGCAGCGCACGGCGCTGGTCGAGATCAGCCGCTGGTCCATGACCTTGATGCCCTTGGCGCCGCCCTGCCAGAGGGCGTTCACCACGGCCTGGAGGTCCTGCTGGTGGATGACCAGGTAGTCGGGCTGCGGCTCGGGGTAGCCGGGGAGCTTGGCGGTGGCGTTGGGCGGGGCGTCGTTCAGGGTGACGGTGACGGCCTTGCCCTTGAGGTTCTGCGCGCCCGCGGTCCGCTCCAGTTCGGTGAGCTTCTCGTCGTCGGCGCCCGTGCTGGTGTCGTCCTCCTCGCGGAGGGAGTCGACCTCGTCGCGCAGGACTCCGTTGGCGTCGTTCAGCCGGCCGTTCTTCTGGCTGCGGGTCTGGATCAGGTCGGACAGCTTGAGCAGGGAGGCGTCCGTGCGGATGTTGGTGCCCTTGGCCGTGTTGAAACTGGTGAAGAAGATGAGCCCCGCGAGGGCGAAGACGGCCACCGTGAGAATCCGCACGGGACGGAAACGGCGGATACCGGCAGGACTGGTACCCGTCCCGGGGGAGTCGGCAGAATTGCTCAACGTACCCTTATCTCCTTCGGCGCCGCGGAAGCACTACGCTAACGGACGCCCGGGGGAGCACTCAGTGTCCCCTTGTACGCTGCCCCGGAGCCCGCCCCAGTTCCCTGCGCGGCCACGCAGCGCATCGACAGGAGAGACCCTCGTGCCGAAGTCACGTATCCGCAAGAAGGCCGACTACACGCCGCCGCCGGCGAAGACGGCGACCGCCATCAAGTTGAACAGCCGTGCCTGGGTCGCACCGGTCATGCTGGCCATGTTCGTGATCGGGCTGGCCTGGATCGTCGTCTTCTACGTCACCGACGGCTCCATGCCCATCGACAGCCTGGACAACTGGAACATCGTGGTGGGCTTCGGCTTCATCGCCGCCGGGTTCGGCGTCTCCACGCAGTGGAAGTAGCGGCACAAGCAGCGGTCGAAGCTGCGGCCACCGCTCGGTGAACGCAGCTCTGCCCACGACTTTCCGCTGAGTTATCCACAGGCCAGAGAAGTATCCACAGCGGGCCTGGGGAAAAAGAACGACGATCTGTGGATAACCCACTGGGTGTTGACGCTGGTGTGACTGACACACCGGCAACCGCAAGCCTGTTCGCCCCCTGCCTGACCTGCATAAACACGGGTCAGCGACAGGGGGCACAGCTGTTCCCGCACGGTATGCACAAGATCCGCCACGCACTGTGGACAACGGTTTGATATCAGCTGAGCTGAGCCGTCCTGATCAGCGTCAACACCACGACGATCACGAGTACGACGGCACACGTCCCGTACTGGATCAGGGCCCGCCGCTCACGCGGGGCGTGCACCATCGCGTACCCGGTGATCACACCGGCGACGAGGCCGCCGATGTGGGCCTGCCAGGCGATGTTGCCCCAGCCGAAGGTGAAGATCATGTTGATCACCAGCAGGGCGATGATCGGTCGCATGTCGTACCTGAGCCGGCGCATCAGCACGGCGGTCGCGCCGAAAAGGCCGAAGATGGCGCCGGAGGCACCGAGCGAGGACTCGAACGGCGAGGCCAGCAGATACGTCAGCGCGCTGCCCGCGAGGCCGGAGACGAAGTAGAGCGCGAGATACCGGACCCGGCCGAGCGCAGCTTCCAGGGGGCCGCCGAGCCACCACAGACTCAGCATGTTGAAGCCGATGTGCCACACGGCCTGGTGCGCGAACATCGCGGTCACCAGGCGGTACCACTCGCCTTCGGCAACGCCCGACGTGGCCTGGTAAGGCGCTGGCGGCCACTCGCCGACCAGGACGAGGTGGTCGAGGAGCGAGGGGCGCACCTGGACGGCGATGAACACCGCCACGTTGATGCCGATCAGGATCTTGGTGAGGAGCCGCGGATCCGCCGCCACCGCGCCGCCGGCGATCGTGCGGGGCTGGGCCGCGGTCGGGGCGTGCCCCGTACCGGAGCCGCCGCGGACGCACTCGGGGCACTGGAAACCGACGGAGGCGCTCACCATGCACTCGGGGCAGATCGGGCGCTCGCAGCGGGTGCAGCGGACGCCGGTCTCACGGTCCGGGTGCCGGTAGCAGACCGGCAGACTCTGGGCATCCTGGGGCCGCTGTTCCTCCGGGCCCTGCGGGCTGCCTGGCGCCTGGTCCATGGGGTCCCCTCAATCCTTCGTACGCAATGCACCGCCCCGCCCATCCTTACGGACGAGCGGGGCGTTTGGTTCCCGGCGGTAAGTCCTAGCGGGTCTCGACGACGACCGACTCGATGACGACGTCCTCGTCCGGGCGGTCGGTGCGCGGGTTGGTCTTGGTGGACGCGATGGCGTCCACGACCTTCTGGCTCGCCGCGTCGGTGATCTCACCGAAGATGGTGTGCTTGCGGGTCAGCCAGGCCGTCGGGGAGACGGTGACGAAGAACTGCGAGCCGTTGGTGCCCGGCCCGGCATTGGCCATGGCCAGCAGATAGGGCTTGTCGAAGCGCAGGTCCGGGTGGAACTCGTCCTCGAACTGGTAGCCCGGGCCACCGGTGCCGTTGCCCAGCGGGTCGCCGCCCTGGATCATGAAGCCGCTGATCACGCGGTGGAAGACCGTGCCGTCGTAGAGCTTGTCCGTGGACTTCTCACCGGTGGTGGGGTTCGTCCACTCACGCTCCCCCTTGGCGAGCTCGACGAAGTTCTGGACCGTCTTGGGCGCGTGGTTCGGCAGAAGCCGGACTTCGATGTCGCCGAGGCTGGTCTTCAGGGTGGCGTAGAGCTGCTCAGCCACGATCTGCCTTCCGTTGTCTTCCTGTGACTCCCAGATCCTCGCACGCTCGTCGCGCCGCGTCGCCCGACAGCGTTCTCCCGGGGCTTATCCACACGAACCGCTTGCATAAAACCGGCCGAGTGGCTCCGGGACAGGGGCACGGCACGGGGATCCGTGGCATTGTCGACGACAAGCTCCCGTTCCCTCGTATTCATCCGGTATTGCACGTGATCGTGACCCGGATGCCCGCCCTCTACATGCCCCGTGTTCCGTTGGCAGGCATGATCCGTAAATGGGCGGATAGACGAAATACCGTACCGCCACCGAGGAGGAGGAACCCCGTGACCCGCATCGACAGCGTGCGCTCCGCGACCGGTTCGGCGAAGGACAGCGTGCTGCACGCCGCGGAAGTGGTGGCGCCCTACGCCGACACGGCCAAGGACAAGGCCTCGTACTACGCCCATGAGGCACGCGTACGACTCGCGCCCAAGGTGTCGCTGGCCGCAGACCAGGCCCGCGTCCAGTACGACGCCCACGTCGTGCCGCGCCTGGAGCAGGCCCGCACTCATGTGCCGCCGAAGGTCGACCAGGCCGCCCAGGAGGCCGCCGTCCGTACCCGCAAGGCCGCCCAGCAGGCCGCCGAGTACTCACGGCCGAGGATCGAGCAGGCGGTCGCCGCCGCAGGCCCGGTCAAGGACGAGGCCGCCGCGCGCGGTGCGGCCGCGTTCGCCGCGCTGCGCGGCCAGGTCTCGCCCAAGGAGATCCAGAAGCTGGTCCGCAAGCACGAGCGGCGCGCGAGGGCCGGCCGGCTCGCGAAAGGGCTGGCGGTTCTGGGCATCCTGGCGGGCGGTGCTTTCGCCGCCTGGAAGTGGTGGGACAAGCAGGCCAACCCCGACTGGCTGGTCGAGCCGCCCGCCGCGACCGAGGTACCCGAGTCGGGACGCCTCACCTCGGTGGACGGCAGCCCCCAGGCCGTACTCGACCCCGAGGTCGAGGCCAAGCAGGCCGAGGACGAGGCCGCCGAGAACGACGAACAGCGCTGACGTCCGACGCACTTTCAACATCGCCGTGGGGCAGGAGACTTGAGGGTCTCCTGCCCCACGGCGATGTTTCACGTGGAACAGTCCCGGGCCCAGGCGAACGCCCCTGATTTCTTGATTTACGCAAGTTGCCGCGATGACGTTTGCAACGGCCCAGGTGCACAAGCAGCGCACAGACCCCCTTAACGGACCGCACACCCCTGATTACACGTCCGCATTCGCACCAGCTCACACACCTCCCGCACACGCGGGCACACCATCCGCACATCATGCCGACGACCGGTGCGGCACCCCGCGATCTCCACCCGGCACCGATATTTGCGCAAATAACTGCAACGAAGAGTGGCCCTTCAGGTGACGCACGTCACCTCCCGGGCACAAAGAAACACCGGCCGGACGCCACTGAGGGCGACCGGCCGGTGCGGGATGTGGAGCCTAGGGGAGTCGAACCCCTGACATCTGCCATGCAAAGACAGCGCTCTACCAACTGAGCTAAGGCCCCGCTAGAGAAGCGTCCGACCGGCAGAACCACACACCGGCGGGCTTCGGAGACCAGCGTACCGGGTCACCCCCGGTATCTCGCAAAAAGTTGGGGGTCCCGGTGAACGACCACTCTCCGTAAGATGCTCGGCGTGGTTCGCTAGAGCGAACCACGGTTTTGGGGAAGCGATGGGGAGACGCAATGGACGCCGCACAGCAGGAAGCCACCGCCAGAGCGCGGGAGCTGCAGCGGAATTGGTACGGGGAGCCTTTGGGGGCGCTCTTCCGTAAGCTCATCGACGATCTTGGGCTCAACCAGGCTCGTCTGGCAGGGGTGTTGGGACTGTCCGCGCCGATGTTGTCCCAGCTGATGAGCGGTCAGCGGGCGAAGATCGGCAATCCCGCGGTGGTCCAGCGGGTGCAGTTGTTGCAGGACCTGGCGGGACAGGTCGCGGACGGCAGCGTGAGCGCGGCCGAGGCGACCGAGCGCATGGACGAGATCAAGAAGTCCCAGGGGGGCTCGGTGCTCAGCAACACCACGACCACGACGAGCAGTTCGGGAGCGCCCACGGTCAAACGGGTGGTCCGCGAGATCCAGTCGCTGCTGCGCTCGGTGGCCGCCGCGGGCGACATCATCGACGCGGCGGACACCCTCGCCCCGACCCACCCCGAACTGGCAGAGTTCCTCCGGGTGTACGGCGCCGGCCGCACGTCGGACGCGGTCGCGCACTACCAGTCCCACCAGAGCTGAGCCCCACGGCCCGGCCGCCGATCGGGGGTTCGGCAGCCGGGCACGCGGCCGGCGAGGGGCACGAGGGGGTCGTGTCACTCACCGGCAGCACGTGCGGAACAGCCACGAGGAAGTGCCACAAGAGGGAGTCGTACCGCTCGTCTCGGGGGAAGCAACGGGGGTAGCCGAAGGGGGAGGAGCGACGCACAGCCATGGGTGAGGTCTTCGCCGGCCGGTACGAACTGGTCGACCCGATCGGGCGCGGCGGTGTCGGCGCGGTCTGGCGCGCCTGGGACCACCGGCGTCGCCGCTATGTGGCCGCCAAGGTCCTCCAGCAGAGCGACGCGCACTCGCTCCTGCGCTTCGTCCGGGAACAGGCGCTGCGGATCGACCACCCCCATGTGCTCGCACCGGCCAGCTGGGCCGCCGACGACGACAAGGTCCTGTTCACCATGGATCTGGTGGCCGGTGGCTCGCTCGTCCATCTCATCGGGGACTACGGCCCCCTGCCCCCCGCCTTCGTCTGCACGCTGCTCGACCAGCTCCTCTCCGGTCTCGCCGCGGTGCACGCGGAAGGTGTCGTGCACCGCGACATCAAGCCCGCCAACCTGCTCCTCGAAGCCACCGGCACGGCCCGTCCCCGCCTGCGCCTGTCCGACTTCGGCATCGCGATGCGGCTGGGCGAGGCTCGTCTGACGGAGACCAACCTCGTGGTGGGGACGCCGGGTTACCTCGCGCCCGAGCAGATGATGGGCGCGGAACCGGACTTCCCCGCCGACCTGTTCGCCGTAGGGCTGGTGGCTCTGTATCTGTTGGAGGGGGCCAAGCCGGACGCCAAGGCGCTTGTGCAGTACTTCGCGGAGCATGGGACCCCGGGGGCACCCAAGGGCATTCCGGAGCCGCTGTGGCAGGTCGTGGCGATGCTGCTTCAGCCCGATCCGCAGGCCCGCTTCCGGACGGCCACGGGGGCGCGCAAGGCGCTCGCGGCGGCCGCGGAGCTGTTGCCCGAGCCCGGCCCCGACGACGAGTTGATCGAGATCTTCGACCAGATCGGGCCGCTTCCTTCGGATTTCGCGCCCGAGGGTCCGCTGAAGCGGGCTTCCGGGGTGGACACGGGGTCGACGACGACTCCCTCGTCGACCGGGTCTCCCGAACCCGAGAACGACCCGGGCGCCGGTGTCGGCGGTGTCGGGAATGTCAGCGGCGAGGGTCTCGACTCTGCCTGGCCCGGCACGGACTCCGTACCCGTGGATCCGCGGCAGGGCATCGTCTCCCAGCCGAACCCGACTCCCACCCCACATCC
>NZ_JBLTJC010000270.1:0-14379 GCF_048158785.1 Streptomyces colwelliae
GACCCCCGCTCCTCAAACGCCGGAGGGGCTGGGTTTGGGCGGGCTGGATCTTCAGCGCGGGTCTGGGGGCGTAGCCCCCAGCGGGGTGAGCGACATGTCCTGCAACCCCAACACCCGCAGCAACTGCAGCCGTTCGTACGACTCCGTGCCGGGGCGGGCCGTGTGGATGATCAGTAGGTGGTGGGCGTCCTGGTTCAGGAGGATCTCGCAGTCCAGTTCCAGGAGACCGACCAGCGGGTGGCGGAAGCGCTTCGTGGACTGGCGGCGTACCGCCACCTCGTGTTCCTCCCACAGTTGCGCGAACTCCTCGCTGGACGACCGGAGTTCGGACACCAGTGCGGCCGGCTCGGGGTCGTCGGGGCGGGCCGCGGCCACCGCCCGCAGGTTCGCCACATGGACGCGTGCGTGCTCCGCCACGTCCTCCGGGGGGAACATCTCCCGTGCCGTCGGGTTCAGGAAGAAACGGCGGAGGAGATTGCGGTCCTGGGGCGGGCGGGCGAACACGTCGCCTGTCAGAGCCCTCGACATCGCGTTCTGGGCGATCATCTCGCCGCAGTCGCTCGACACGTGGGCCGGGGTGTCGTGCAGGCGGTCCAGGACCAGGAGGAGCCCCGGCCGTGGATGCGTGGACGTACCGCTGCGCCGCGGTGGCTCCTCTCCCGTCAGGTGGAAGAGGTGGTCGCGCTCGTCTTCCGTGAGCCGTAGCGCCCGCGCCAGCGCCGTCAGCATCTGGCGGGACGGGTGCGGGCCGCGGGCCTGCTCCAGGCGCGTGTAGTAGTCCACGGACATGCCGGTCAGCTGGGCCACCTCCTCGCGGCGCAGGCCCGGCGTACGGCGGCGGGCGCCGGCCGTGAGGCCCACGTCGGCGGGGTCCAGGCGGGCCCGGCCGCGGCGCAGGAAGTCGGCGAGTTCGGCTCGGTTCACGCTTCCAGGGTGCGGCAGGTCGCCCGGCTTATCCAGGCACTGTCGATCCCCCGATCAGCAGGTCTCTCCCGGTAGCGGCCCGCCCGCCCGAAGCTGGTCGGGACGAGACGAGACGAGTCGCGACTAGAGGAGCAACATGATGCTGACACTGGTGACAGGCTCTACGGGCCAGGTCGGACGCCGCTTCGTACCGAGGCTGCTGGCGCAGGCCAGGCCGGAGGAGCGGGTGCGCGTACTGGTGCGGGACGCGGCCCGCGCCGAACGCTTCGCGGAGCTGGGCGCGGAGGTCGTACTCGGCGATCTGCGGGACGAGGACGCCCTCGGCAAGGCGGTCGCCGGCGTGGACGCGGTCGTGAACGTCGCCGCGTCCTTCCGCGGCGTACCGGACGAGGAGGCCTGGGCCGTCAACCACGAGGCGGCGGTGGCCCTGGGACAGGCGGCGCTGGCCTCCGGTGTACGGCGCTTCGTCCAGGTCAGCACGGGGCTCGTGTACGGCACCGGGCGGGGCCGCCCCATGACCGAGGAGGACGAGAGTTGCCCCGGCGGCCACATGTGGGGCGCCTACCCCGACGCGAAGGCGACGGCGGAACGGGAGTTGCTCGCCCTGGACGGCATGGACGTCCGCGTCGCCCGACTCCCCTTCGTCTACGGCGAAGGGGACCCCCACCTCGCCAACTCCCTCCAGTGGGCGGCACATTGGGCCTCGAACCAACGCCTCCACATGGGCCACCACGCGGACGTCGCCCAGGGTCTCCTCCGCGTCCTGCACGCCCCGGGAATCGCCGGCCGCATCTACAACATCGCCGACGACGCCCCGGTCACCGCGGTCGAACTCCACCTGCTCAACGGCGTCGAGATCCCCGCCGAACTCCACGAACGCACCGACCCCGACCCGTGGTTGGGCATCATGTCCACCGAGCGCATCCGCCGCGAGCTGGGCTACCGCCCCCTGTTCCCGACGGCGTGGTCGGCACGGGACGCGGGCGCGCTCTGACCCGGCTCAGTCCACCCCGCGAATCCGCCGCACCAGCAACGCCCCCGCCATCCCGATCACCGCGGACACCAGATACAGCACCCGGTACCCGCCGAGATACGTCACGATCGGCGCGGCGAGGGCGGGGGCCGCGACCTGCGGAAGGGCGTTGGCGACGTTGATGACGCCGAGGTCCTTGCCGCGGTCCAGGGCCTTCGGGAGTACGTCCGTCATCAGGGCGAAGTCGACCGACGTGAAGACGCCGAAGCCGATGCCCAGGACCGCCGCCGCCGTGATCGCGCCCGGCCAGGTCTGCCAGCCCGCCAGGACCGCCGTCGCCACCGCCATGAGGACGCCGGACCAGATCACGAACGGCTTGCGGCGGCCGACCCGGTCCGACCAGACCCCGCCCACCACCACCGTGGCCAGCAGCGTGAGGCCGTTCACCGCCGTGAGGATCAGGACGCCCTGGTCGGGGTCGTGGTAGTGCAGGCGGTCGCGCAGGTAGTAGAGGAGGTAGAGGAGGACCAGGGCATTGCTCAGGTTGATCAGGAAGCGGGTCAGCCACGCCCAGCCCAGGTCCGGATAGCGGCGCGGGCTCAGCCAGAAGCCCCGCACGAAGCCCGGCCAGGACCACGGCGGGCGGGTCTCCGGCGGGAGTCGGAGGTCCTTGTGGCGGAGTACGTACGGCAGCACGCCCACCGCCGTGAACACCGCGCACGCCACATAGCCCGCCCCGATGCCCCCGGCCGCCGTCGCCAGACCCGTACCGCCGACCACGCCCAGGATCTGTGCGGCGCCCAACCAGCCGCCCACAGAACCCCGTTGGAGCCTCGGCACCCGGTCCGGCACGGCCGCCGTGACCGCCGCGAAGGCCGCGTTCAGGGTGAGCTGGACCAGGCACCAGCCGGCCGCCATCGTCCACACCCCGCCCGCGCCCGCGAGCAGCAGCAACGACAGCGCCCCGCCAGCGGCCCCGCCCACGATCCACGGCGTACGGCGCCCCCACCGCGCCGTCGTCCGGTCGGACAGCGCGCCGAAGAGCGGATTGGCGACCAGCGACACCAGCGCGCCCGCGCCGGTCACCCACGCCAGCATGGACTCCTTGGACATGCCGGTGCCGGGCGCGAAGTCCTTCGCCTGCGACGCGAGCAGGATCTGAAGGGGGCCGTACCAGCCCACCCAGATCGCCCCGTTGGCGAGCGACAGCGCGGACGTCCAGCCTCGGCCCACGCGTTCGACGGGTTCGGCCAGGGCGGAAGCCGAAGTGGCCGTAGCGGGAGCCGTGTCGCCGTCGTCCACCGAACTCCCCGTCGTCGTCATCTCTGCGCCCGCAGCATGCCCTGGAACCAGCCGTACGACGCCTTCGGAGTGCGCGCCCGTGTCTCGTAGTCCACGTGTACGAGGCCGAAGCGGCGCTCGTAGCCCTCCGCCCACTCGAAGTTGTCCAGCAGCGACCACACGAAGTACCCGCGTACGTCCACGCCCGCCTCCAACGCTCCGTGCAGCGCCCGGACATGGCCGTCGAGGTAGGTGATGCGGTCCTGGTCGTCGATGCCGTCGTAGGAGCAGCCGTTCTCGGTGATGACGACGGGCGGGAGGCGGTCGCCGTAGCGGTCGCGGAAGGTGGTGAGGAGTTCCGTCAGGCCCTCGGGGACCACCGGCCAGCCGAAGTCCGTCACCGGGACGTTCTCGATCTCCCGCACGGAGAAGGGGAGTTCGGCGGGGAGGGTCAGACCGCCGAACTCGATCTCCGCGCCCTGGGGTGCCCCGACCCTGCTCGGCGCGTAGTAGTTGATCCCGTACCAGTCGATCGGTTCGGCGATCACCTTCAGGTCGGACTCGACGTCGCCCGGCATCAACTCGCCCAGCCCGGACGGGTATTCACCCAGCAGCAGGGGGTCGGCGAACAGGCGGTTCAGGAGCAGGTCGTAGAAGTTCGCCGCTTCGATGTCCTCCGGTTCCTGCGAGGCCGGCCAGGTCGGGCCGTGGGAGTTGGCGATCCCGATGTCGGTGGCGCCGGACGCGCGCAGGGCCCGTACCGCCAGGCCGTGGGCCAGGAGTTGGTGGTGGGCGACCGGCAGCGCGTCGAAGAGGAGCGTCTTGCCGGGGGCGTGGGCGCCCAGCGCGTGGCCCAACAGGGTGTGTTCCGCGGGCTCGTTGAGGGTGATCCACTTCTTCACCCGGTCGCCCAGGCGCTCGGCGACCAGCGACACGTACTCCGCGAAGTGTGACGCCGTGTCCCGGTCCAGCCAGTCCCGCGTGACCGGCAGATCCCAGTGGAACAGGGTCGGGACCGGACGTACGCCCGCCGCGCACAGGTCGTCGACGAGACGGTCGTAGAAGTCGAGGCCGCCGGGGGAGTTCACCCGTGGCCAGGAGATCGAGAAGCGGTACGCGTCCACGCCCAGGCCGGCCAGGAGGGCCACGTCCTCGCGGTGGCGGTGGTAGTGGTCGCAGGCCACCGCCGCCGTCGAGCCGTCCTTGATCCGGCCCGGCTCGGCCTCGAACGCGTCCCAGACGGACGGTTCGCGTTCGTCCGCCGCACCCTCGATCTGGTGGGCCGAAGTCGAGACGCCCCAGAGGAATCCGGCCGGGAACCGAGGTATCGGGTTGCCTGCATCAATCGCCATGCGCCGGATCATCGGTACCGGCGGTAACGGGTGTCAACGGGCGGGCGTGAACAAGCAGTTACGCCCCACCCGTCGACACCCGTTCACGCGCCTTCCTTCAACACCTTTGAGATCAGCGTCCGTTGCTCCTCCGTGAGCCGGGGGTCGGCCGTGTACACGGTTTTCCCGTCCACCGTGATCTCGTAGTGGAAGCCGTCCGGGACGCCCGCCTTCGGTGCGCGCTGGCCGGCGGCGACCGCCTGTTCGGCCAGCGCGTGCCACTCGTGCGCGTCGGGCCGCGTCGAGGTGTCCACCTCGCCGCGGCGCTCGATACCGGCGAACCCACCCGTGCGTCGTACCTGAATACGCATGGGTCCTGTCTAGTACGGATACGAATCCGGCGCGACTGCCGCCACTAGGAGGTCGGCACCCCGACCTGCTCCCACGCCTTCTCCACGGCCTGCAACTCCTCGCCGCCGTCCCCGAACCGGGCCTTCGCGGCGGCCACCGTGAGCGTCGCGAAGTCCGTGAACAGGGCGTCCTTCTTGATCTCGCCGCCGGTCAGGACGTCGTACCAGATCTGTCCCGCCTTCTCCCAGGCATGTCCGCCGAGCGCGTCGGCGACCAGGTAGAAGGCGTGGTTGGGGATGCCGGAGTTGATGTGCACGCCGCCGTTGTCGCTGCCGGTCTTGACGAAGTCGTCCATCGTCGCGGGCTGCGGGTCCTTGCCGAGGGCGTCGTCGTCGTAGGCCGTGCCCGGGGCCTTCATCGAGCGCAGGGCGACGCCGGAGACGCGCGGGGCGAGCAGGCCCGCGCCGATCAGCCAGTCGGCCTCGGCGGCGGTCTGGCCGAGCGTGTACTGCTTGATGAGCGAGCCGAAGACGTCGGAGACCGACTCGTTCAGGGCGCCGGACTGGCCGAAGTAGGTCAGGTTCGCCGTGTACTGCGTGACGCCGTGGGTGAGTTCGTGGCCGATGACGTCGACCGGGATGGTGAAGTCGAGGAACAGCTCGCCGTCGCCGTCGCCGAACACCATCTGCTCGCCGTTCCAGAACGCGTTGTCGTACTTCACGTCGTAGTGGACGGACGCGTTGAGCGGCAGGCCCTCGCCGTCGATGGAGTGGCGGTTGAAGGCGTTGAGGTACAGCTCGAAGGTGGCGCCGAGACCGGCGTAGGCGCGGTTGACGGTGGCGTCCTTGCCGGGCTCGGAGCCCTCGGCGCGCACCTTCTTTCCGGGCAGGTCCTGCTTGTGCTTCGCGTCGTAGATCGTGCGCTGCGGCTTGTCGGACACGACCGGCGCCTCGAGGACCGGGGCGCCGATGACGGTGGTCAGCCGGCGGTGGGTGCGCTCGTAGGCGTCGCGCTCCAGGGTCTCGCGGGCGGGACCGGCGAGCGCGGCGTCCTCGTGCTGGGCGAGCCTGTCGAGGACGTGCGGCGGGACGATCGTGCAGAAGACGGGCTCGAAGCCCCCGTGAGTCGTCATGCCCGGCACCTTGGCACCGAGTGACGTGGATGTCACTACCGGCAACCATGTTTGGTGGAAAACGCGGACATTCATCACAGTCTCGTAGCGGAGAGTGGTATACGACGGTGAATATCCCGCATAGTGATACGGCCCCCCGCACGGCGCACGTCTCGGCTAGTCTGCTGGACATCATGCGTATCGGGCTGCTTCTCCTTAGCTGCCGCGGCGAGGGCCTGTAGTCGAGGCCGACCCCCTCCCCGCGGAGTCTGGCGTTGCGCCGTCGGCCGTCCTTCAGGACACCACGAGGAGCCCCCGCATCATGGCAAGCAGCCGCGTCAATCGCCAGCAGCCCAGTTCCATGCCGATCCACAAGTACGGCCAGTACGAGCAGGTCGACATCCCCGACCGCACCTGGCCCCAGCAGCGGATCACCGTAGCCCCCCGCTGGCTCTCCACGGACCTGCGCGACGGCAACCAGGCCCTGATCGACCCCATGTCACCGGCGCGCAAGCGCGCGATGTTCGACCTGCTGGTCAAGATGGGCTACAAGGAGATCGAGGTCGGCTTCCCGGCCTCCGGCCAGACCGACTTCGACTTCGTGCGCTCGATCATCGAGGAAGAGGGCGCGATCCCGGACGACGTCACGATCTCCGTGCTGACGCAGGCCCGCGAGGACCTGATCGAGCGGACCGTGGAGTCCCTGAAGGGCGCCAAGCGCGCCACGCTGCACCTCTACAACGCGACCGCGCCCGTCTTCCGCCGCGTGGTCTTCCGCGGCTCCAAGGACGACATCAAGCAGATCGCCGTCGACGGCACCCGCCTGGTGATGGAGTACGCCGAGAAACTGCTGGGCCCCGAGACCGAGTTCGGGTACCAGTACTCGCCGGAGATCTTCACGGACACCGAGCTGGACTTCGCGCTGGAGGTCTGCGAGGCGGTCATGGACGTCTGGCAGCCCGGCCCGGACCGCGAGATCATCCTCAACCTGCCTGCCACCGTGGAGCGTTCGACCCCGTCCACGCACGCGGACCGCTTCGAGTGGATGGGCCGCCACCTGTCCCGCCGCGAGCACGTCGTGCTGTCGATCCACCCGCACAACGACCGCGGTACGGCCGTCGCCGCCGCCGAGCTGGCGCTGATGGCCGGCGCCGACCGCGTCGAGGGCTGCCTGTTCGGCCAGGGCGAGCGCACCGGCAACGTCGACCTGGTCACCCTGGGCATGAACCTGTTCTCGCAGGGCGTCGACCCGCAGATCGACTTCTCCGACATCGACGAGATCCGTCGTACGTGGGAGTACTGCAACCAGATGGACGTCCACCCGCGCCACCCGTACGTGGGCGACCTGGTCTACACGTCCTTCTCCGGCTCCCACCAGGACGCCATCAAGAAGGGCTTCGACGCCATGGAGGCCGACGCCGCCGCCAAGGGCGTCACCGTCGACGACATCGAGTGGGCCGTCCCGTACCTGCCGATCGACCCGAAGGACGTCGGCCGCTCCTACGAGGCCGTCATCCGGGTCAACTCGCAGTCCGGCAAGGGCGGTATCGCGTACGTCCTGAAGAACGACCACAAGCTGGACCTGCCGCGCCGGATGCAGATCGAGTTCTCCAAGCTCATTCAGGCCAAGACGGACGCCGAGGGCGGCGAGGTCACCCCGAAGCAGATCTGGGCGACCTTCGAGGACGAGTACCTGCCGAACCCGGACAACGCCTGGGGCCGTATCCAGGTGAAGAACGGCCAGTCGACCACCGACACCGACGGCGTGGACACGCTCAAGGTGGAGGCGAGCGTCGACGGCGTCGACACCGTCCTGACCGGCTCCGGCAACGGCCCGATCTCCGCGTTCTTCGACGCCCTGGGATCCGTCGGCATCGACGTACGGCTCCTGGACTACCAGGAGCACACGATGAGCGAGGGAGCCTCCGCGCAGGCCGCCTCGTACATCGAATGCGCGATCGACGACAAGATCCTGTGGGGAATCGGCATTGACGCGAATACGACACGTGCGTCCCTGAAGGCCGTCGTCTCCGCCGTCAACCGCGCTACCCGCTGAACCATCCTGACCGGCGGTTTACTCGTCGTGGAAGGGCCCCGTACGCCGGTCTCCGGCGGGCGGGGCCCCGTCGTTTCCCGGCCATTCCATGTGCAGGTCACGGAGAGGTCTCGTCCGGGGTACTGACTCCGGCTCGACAATGTGGCTAACATCACGCCAGCGCGGCGATGTTGCCGCGGCGTTACGGAGGTGCGACGTGCTGCCTGAACGGGGACGAGACGGCCGAGCGGTCCATGAGGGCCGTGCGGCGCGCGTGCTGGGCATCCGTACCGCGTGGACCAGCGTCGGGGACGGCGAGTTCTTCTGCCCCGGATGCGGGGGCGACCGCAACTACCAGCGGCTCACCGGGCGCCGCCGCTTCACCTTCCTCGGCATGCCGGTGCTGCCGCGCGGCGACACCGGGCCGGTCGTCGAGTGCGCCGCCTGCCAGGGCCACTACGGCACCGACGTCCTCGACCACCCCACCACGAGCCGCTTCTCCGCGATGCTCCGCGACGCCGTCCACACGGTCGCCCTCGCGGTGCTGGCGGCGGGCGGCAGCTGCGCCCGTACGTCTCTGGAGGCCGCCGCGGGCACCGTGCGGGCCGCCGGCTTCCAGGAGTGCACGGAGGACCAGCTCGGCGCCCTCGTCGAGGCCCTGGCCGCCGACACCGGCCGCGTCTTCGGCGAACCCAGCGGTGCGGGCCTCGCCATAGAGCTGCACGAGGCCCTCGACCCGCTCGCCCCCCACCTCGCCCCAGCGGGACGCGAATCGATCCTGCTCCAGGGCGCCCGCATCGCCCTCGCCGACGGCCCCTACACCCCCGCGGAACGCGACGCCCTCGCGACCGTGGGCGCCGCCCTCACCATCTGCGCGGACGACGTGACCCGGCTGCTGGCGGCGGCGCGGACACCGTCGTAGGCCCATCCGGCCAGTACTCCCCAGGGAGTAATACGGCCGCACGGACACCCCTGGCAGTAGTCCCGAACTCGCCCTCCCGCGCGACGATTTACCCCTCCCGCACCGGAAGTCTGGAGAGCGCAACCAGACATCCGCGCCGGAGGGGGGCCCGTTCCATGGGGGCCGAACAGAGGAACAGCACACGGCGACGAGCCATCCCCTGGGTGGTGCTCGCGTTCTGGATCGGGGTGCTCGCGCTGGCCTCGCCGTTCGCGTCGAAGCTCGGCGACGTCACGCACGACAGAGTCACCGACTATCTGCCGGCGAGCGCCGACTCCACCCAAGTCGCCAAGATCCAGCAGGAGTTGCCGGGCGGCCAGACCACCGAGCTGGTCCTCGTCTACCACCGCGCCGGCGGACTCACGCCCGCAGACAAGGCCACGGCGGCCCAACAGCTCACGCGGGTAGGCACGTTGCACCCGCTCGCCGCGACCCCGCGAGGCGTCCCGTCCGCCGATGGCACCACCCTCATGTACCCCGTCACCAGCAACTGGCCCGGCACCGATGAGAAGAAGCGCACCGCCCTCGTCGACGACATCCGCCAAGTCGCCCACGACACCGGCGGGTTGACGGTCGAGGTCGGCGGCCCCGGCGCCCTGGCCACCGACTCCGGCAAGGTCTTCGACTCGCTCGGCGGCCCCCTGCTCTACACGACCGTCGCCGTCGTCGCCGTCCTGCTGATCATCATCTACCGCAGCCCGGTCCTCTGGCTGGTGCCCCTCGCGGTCGCCGGGGTCGGAGACTTCCTCTCCACAGGCATCTCCTACGGCCTCAACCACGCCTTCGGGACGACCATTTCGGGCCAGAGCACGGGCGTGATGACGATCCTCGTCTTCGGCGCGGGCACCGACTACGCCCTCCTCCTCATCTCCCGCTACCGCGAGGAACTACGCCGCATCGAGCGCCCCTACGACGCGATGCGCGCCGCCCTGCGCGGCTGCGGCCCCGCCGTCCTCGCCTCCTCCGGCACGGTCGCCGCCGGACTGCTCTGCCTGCTCGCCGCCGACCTCAACTCCAGCCGCGGAATGGGCCCGTTGGGCACGGTCGGGGTCCTCTCCGCGCTCGCCGCGATGCTCACGCTCCTCCCCGCACTCCTCGTCCTCCTGGGCCGCCGCGTCTTCTGGCCGCTCGTCCCGGCCTACGGCTCCACGCCCAAGGCCCGCCGGTCCCTGTTCACCGCGATGGGCAGCTCCGCCGGACACCGCCCGCTGCTCGTCCTCGCCGGCGGCGCGGCCCTGCTCGGCGCACTCGCCCTGGGCACCCTCAACCTCCCCGGCTCCCTCAAACAGGACGACTCCTTCGTCGACCGCCCCGACTCCGTCACCGCGATGCGCACCCTCGCCGAGGCCTACCCCGAACGCTCCGCACAGCCCATCGACGTCATCACCCCGGCCGCCCGCACCGACGCGACCCTCGCCACGATCCGGGCCACGCATGGTGTCGCCGACGCCCGCCAGGGCCGTAGCGGAAACGGCTGGACGGAGATCTCCGTGACGGCTGTCGGCGCGCCCCAGTCGGCGGCCGAGACCCGCACCATCACCGACCTCCGTCACACGCTCAAGGGGTCCTACGTCGGCGGCCCGAGCGCCCAGCAGTTGGACCTCCGGGACACCAACGCGCGGGACCGGATGGTCGTCGTGCCGATCGTGCTCGTCTCCGTGCTGCTGATCCTGATCGTGCTGCTGCGGTCGCTGGTCGCGCCGTTGATGCTGGTGGCCGCGGTGATCGCGGTGTGGGGCGCGGCGCTCGGCATCGGGGGCCTGGTGTTCGGGCCGGTGTTCGGCTTCGCCGGGACCGATCCGGGACTGGGTCTGCTGTCCTTCGTCTTCCTGGTGGCTCTCGGCGTCGACTACGGCATCTTCCTCATGCACCGGATGCGGGAGGAGGCGATCCGGGGCGCCGAACCGGTCGCCGCCGCGCTGACCGCCCTGCGGACCACCGGCGGGGTCATCGCCTCCGCCGGGCTGGTCCTCGCGGCGACCTTCGCGGTGCTGACGAACATGGGGCTCGTGCAACTCGTCGAACTGGGCTTCGTGATCGCGGTGGGCGTCCTGCTGGACACCTTCCTCGTGCGGACGTACCTGGTGACCAGCGCGAGTGTGCTGCTGCGGCGGAAGGTGTGGTGGCCGGGGCGGCTGTCCCGGGAGCCCGAGGCCGTACGTCCGGAGCGTCAGCCGGAGCCGGTGTGAGGACCTCGCACGGGGCCGGCGGAGGATGACCCCGTGCAAGCGATGAGGCTGAGTGTCCGGCGGCAGGACGTGTTCCTCGCCGCCGGGCTCGCCGTGCTCGCGTCCGTCGTCGCCGTCAGCTTCGGGAGCGGACGGCGGCCGGACGCGCTCGGCTGGACGCTGCTGCTCGCGCTGCACGTCCCGCTGGCCTGGCGGCGACGGGCCCCGCTGACCGTGCTGTGCGTGATGATCCCGCTGATCGCGTTCTACCACCAGCAGGAGTACGACCACTCGGCGCCGACCGCCGCCTCCATGGTTCTCCTCTACACGGTGGCCGTCACCGGCAGCACCCGGCGGACGGTGACCATCGGCTGCGCGGTGGTCTCGCTGATGCTGGTCCTGAAGGTGGGCCACGGCATGGCGGGGGTCGCCGAGAGCTTCCAGATCACCGGCTGGATCGTGTCGATGCTCGTCCTCGGCGGCTACCTCCGCGTCCACCGCCAGCTGACGCGGACGGCCCTCGAGCGCGCCGAGCGCGCCGAACGCACCCGCGAGGAGGAGGCCCGCCGCCGCGTCGCCGAGGAACGCCTGCGCATCGCCCGCGACCTGCACGACCTGCTCGCGCACAGCATCACCCTCATCGGCGTCCAGACGTCGGTGGCCGCACACGTCCTGTCCGAGGACCCCGGCCGCCTCGACCGCGCCGCCGTGGCCAAGGCCCTGGACGACATCGCCGACACCTGCCGCAGCGCACGCGGCGAACTGCGCACCACGCTGGAGGTGCTCCGCGACCACGGTCCCCTCGACGACGACCACGGTCCACTCGACGAACGCGGCCCGCTGCCCGGCCTCGACGGACTGCCCGACCTCGCCGCTACGGCCCGTGCGGCGGGGGCGGAGGTGGAACTGTCGGTGGTGGCCAAGGTGGTGCCTGCGGCCGTGGGCGCCGCCGCGTACCGGATAGTCCAGGAGGCACTCACCAATGCCGTACGACATGGCGGTCGCGCCGACCTCACGGTCCGGGTCGGTGTGCACGAGCGGGACGGAGCCCTCCGCGTGGATGTCACGGACGACGGCGCGGGTACCGGTGACGGCACCCCCGGCTTCGGCCTTGTCGGCATGCGCGAACGGGTGCGCAGCGTCGGCGGCACGCTGGACGCCGGGCCGCGGGACGAGCCGGGCGAGCGGGCGGGCTTCGTGGTGAGCGCCGTACTGCCCTTGCGGGCGCGGGGAGAGGAGGGGGCGCGGTGACCGCCATCCGGGTGTTGCTCGCCGACGACCAGACCCTCGTACGGGCCGCGTTCGCGATGCTCGTCGAGTCGGCGCGGGACATGGAGGTCGTAGGACAGGCCGCAACCGGACGCGAGGCGGTGGCGCTGGCCCGCACCTCGCGCGCGGACCTCGTCCTGATGGACATCCGCATGCCGGACCTGGACGGCATCGAGGCGACCCGCCTGATCGCGGCCGACGAGGACCTCGCAGGGGTGCGGATCCTCGTCCTCACGACCTACGACACCGACGAGAACGTGGTCGAGGCGCTGCGCGCCGGCGCCTCCGGATTCCTGGTCAAGGACACCCGTCCGGCGGAACTCCTCGACGCGATCCGCACGGTGGCGGCCGGAGAGGCGCTGTTGTCGCCGGGCCCCACGTCCCGGCTGATCGCCCGTTTCCTGCGCGGCCCGGTCGCGCCCGCCACCGGCGGCCCCGACTGCCTCTCCGAACGGGAACGCGGAGTCCTCGCCCTGGTCGCGCGCGGCCTCAACAACACCGAAGTGGCCGAAGCGTTGGGCCTGAGTCCGCTCACCGCGAAGACGCACGTCAGCCGCATCATGGGCAAGCTGGGGGCGCGGGACCGGGCCCAGTTGGTGATCGTGGCGTACGAGTCCGGGATGGTGACACCGGGGAGGCTGTGACGGATGACGGACAGACAGGTCGGCGTCGTTCCGCGGGGGCGACCTCCGCGAGGGCGGCCTCCGCGAGGGGCGACCTCCATGAGAGGCGACCTCCGTGAGGGGCGACCTCCAAGAGGGGGAGCGATGACCATCCTGAGCCGCACGCTTCTCGTAGCAGCAGTACTGGTCGCTCCGATCACCTTCGCCGCGCACGCCTCCGCGCACGCCTCCGCGCGCTCCGGCTGCACGTCCTCCGTGCCCTACGTCTCGGGAAGCGGCGGCTACGACACCTACCGCATCCCGGCGACCGTCGTCACCGACCAGGGCACCGTCCTCGCCTTTGCCGAGGGACGCCACAACAGCGCGGGCGACACCGGCAACATCGACGTCGTCCTCAGACGCTCCACCGACGGCGGCTGCACCTGGGGCCCGTTGTCGGTGGTGGCCGCGGGTGAGGGGGACACCCGGGGCAACCCGGCCCCCGTCGTCGACCCCCGCACCGGCGCGATCGTGCTGGTCACCTCCTACAACAGCGGGACCGTCACCGAGGGCCAGATCATGCGGGGCGAGGTCACGCCCGAGCAGAGCCGCCGGGTGTTCGTGCAGCGGAGTTGGGACGACGGGCGGAGCTTCTCCACTCCTCGGGACATCACGGGGGAGGTGAAGCTGCCGAGTTGGCGGTGGTACGCGACGGGGCCCGGGCACGCCGTCGCGCTGACGCGGGGCGTGCACGCGGGGCGGTTGGTGGTCCCGGCCAATCACTCCGCCGCGCCGGTCGCCGGGTCGAGCGACACCGGGCAGGAGGCGAAGTACTACGGCGGGCACGACCTGTACAGCGACGACGGGGGCGAGACGTGGCAACTGGGCTTCGTGGACCCGACGTACGACGGGGTCGACAACACGAATGAGTCATCGGCGGCCGAACTCCCCGACGGGCGGCTGTACTTCAGCTCCCGTGACCAACTGGGCACGAGTGCGGGGAACCGGCTCGACACGTACTCCAGCGACGGGGGTGTGAGTCTGGATCGGCCCTACGCGGTGCAGCACACCTTGGATGATGTGCCGGTGGTTGAGGGGAGTGTGCTTCAACTGCCGGGCGTGGGGGCTCCGTTGCTGTTCTCGGCGCCGTCCGTGCCCAATGTCCGTCAGGGGATGGCGGTTTGGCGGAGTGCGGATGGCGGGGGTCGTTTTGTCAAGGCGGTCACGTTGTCGGGGGAGTGGGCGGGGTACTCGGATCTGGTGGCTGTGGGTGGGGACACGGTTGGGGTGCTCTATGAGACGGGGGCGACGAGTGCGTACGACACGATCGAGTTTCGGCGGGTGGGCGTGGGTGAGTTGAGTGGGGGCTGACC
>NZ_JBLTJC010000271.1:0-14333 GCF_048158785.1 Streptomyces colwelliae
CCCGAACGCCGCCCGGTGGTCCTGGACCCACTCCCGATAAGTCCGCCCCGACCGCCCCAGCACCTCCCGTACGTCATCCGTGACGACCTCGTTGCCGCCCTCCCGGACGAACTTCCTGCTGATCTCGGAGGCGTCGATGAACGTGTCGCTGAAGCCCAGCCCGAGCAGATACTCGCGTGCCTCGGCCGAGGACAGGTCCCGCACCTCGACCGGGCGCCCGAGGACCCCGGCGAGGACGGCGGCCTGGTCCGGGACGCTGAGCACCTCGGGGCCGGTGAGGGTGTACGTCCGCCCCGAGTGGCCCGGGTCGAGCAGCGCGGCCACCGCCACCTCGGACACATCGCGCGGATCGACGACCCCCTGGCCGCCGTCGCCGCTCGTGTTCGGTACCGGGCTGCCCGCCCGCAAGGATGCCGCCCAGCCGAGCGTGTTCGAGGCGAAGGCGGAGGGGCGCAGGATCGTCCACTCCAACTCGCTGTCCCGCACGGCCTGTTCACCGGGTACGTGCCAGGTGCCGACCGGCCCGACGGCGGGGTCGCCGGCGCCGATCCCGGAGAGCTTCACGATCCGGCGTACGCCCGCCGCCCGCGCCGCCTCGACGAGGCCCCGGTCGTGCTCGGCGTCGTCCGGCCCGAACACCCCTACCAGGAAGGCGACTTCGACACCGGTCAGCGCCGCCTCCACCGAGGCCCGGTCCGCGTGGTGGCCCCGCGCTGTCTCGACTCCCTCCGGGAACTGGGCCTTCGCGGGGTCCCGGGTCAGGGCGCGCGCCTTCTCGCCGCGCGCCGCGAGCTGTCGTACGACTTCACTGCCGATGGTGCCCGTGGCACCCGTCACTAGGATCATGGCCACCACAGTGGGCGGGGAAGCGGGCTTGGTTCTAGGAGATTCCGGCACGTTCGGGGGCCGTGTCCGGGCCGGTGGCGCGCTTACCGTGGAGGGGTGACGAACGCCCTGTCGCAGTGGGCCGTGCCCGTGCCCGACGAACTGCGCCCCTGGATCGCGCGCGTAGGCGCCCTGCGGCTCGACGCCGTGCCGCAGGAGCCGTTCGTGCATCTCCCGGACGCCGACACGAAGGTGGTCGTACGGGTCGAGGGGGACGGCCGGCGCAGCGTCCTTGTCGTCGGGCCGCGCGTCCGGGCCACGTACCACGCGGGCAAGCCGCTGGTGTCCTGCGTGGAGATGCGGCTGGCGCCGGGTACGACGTTGCCGCTGCTGGGCGTCCCGGCGGTCGACCTCGTCGGCCGGGCCGTGTTCCTGGGTGACCTGCCCGGCCGGAAGGCCCGCCAACTCGCCGACGAGCTGCGCTGGTTGGACGCCGATCCCGAGCGGACGGTGGAGCGGCTCGCGGAGGTGCTCCCCGCTCGGCTCACCGCCGTCGCGGACTCCTCACGCACCGAACTCGTCCGGGCCGGCGTCGACGCGATGTCGATCCGGACCGGCCACCTGCCCGGCCCGGTGCCCGACGTGGCTCGTGGACTCGCGGTCAGCGAACGGCAGTTGCGCAACCTGTTCGCCGAGGGGGTAGGTCTCTCCCCCAAGCACTACGCCCGCATCAACCGCGTCCGCGCCGTACTGGCGCACGCGGCGGAGATCTCCTGGGCCCAACTCGCCGCCGTCACCGGCTACTACGACCAGTCCCACATGACCTCGGACTTCCGCGCCCTGATGGGTGTCCCGCCCCGGTCGTACTTCACGGGACGGCTGCCTGCGGCGATGCCCTGCCAGTCGGTCCGGCGCGCCTGAACGCGGAGTCGGTTCGGGCGCTCCGGGTGTCCCGACATGAAGACGCTGTACCCCAACCTCCGTGCCTGGCCCGGGAATTCACAGTACCCTGCCAACCCCACCCCACGGATCTCCCAAGTTGACGCGCGAGTCTCAGCTGCCTTTCACCGTTGCCGTGCACACCGCGCCCGCCTTGGAGATGACGTGCCGTTCTTCCGAAGAAAAGCCGCCCGCCGCACGCTGCTCGCAGCCTTCGGAACGGCGGCGATCGCGAGCCAGTGGCCGTCCGCGGGCGCCGCCACGTCGGGTGGAGCGGGGCTCGACGCGCCCGCCAAGAAGGACATCGCGATGCGGCTGGTGTCGAGCGCGGAGAACTCCTCTCTGGACTGGGAGGCGCAGTACGCGTACATCGAGGACATCGGCGACGGCCGCGGCTACACCGGCGGGATCATCGGTTTCTGCTCCGGGACGAGCGACATGCTGGCCCTCGTCGAGCTGTACACGGAGCGGGCGCCTGGCAATGCGCTCGCCGGCTATCTGCCCGCGCTGCGCGCCGTGGACGGCACCGACTCGCACGAGGGGCTGGCCCCGGGCTTCCCGGCGGCGTGGCGGAAGGCCGCCCGGACGTCCACCGCGTTCCGCGAGGCGCAGCGCGACGAGCGGGACCGCGGCTACTTCGACCCGGCCGTGGCGCGTGCCAAGAAGGACGGGGTGGGCACGCTCGGGCAGTTCGCCTACTACGACGCGATGGTGATGCACGGCCCGGGCACCGGCCCCCTCTGCTTCGACGGCATCCGCGCCCGGGCCCGCGAGCACGCGGCCACTCCCACCGAGGGCGGCGACGAGACGACGTATCTCGACGCCTTCCTCGACGCCCGGGTCTGGGCGATGGAGCAGGAAGACGCGCACAGCAACGTGACCCGGGTCGAGACCGCCCAGCGGGTGTTCCTGGAGCAGGGCAACCTCGACCTGGACACGCCGCTCAAGTGGCAGGTGTACGGGGACAGTTACGAGATCGGCTGACGGGCGGGGGGTACGGCTCCGGTCGTACCCCCGGCGTGTGCGCGGGGCCTGCCGAGGTGGTTGAAGACCAGGTTCAGCGCCACCGCGGCCACGCAGCCCGTGGAGATGCCCGAGTCGAGGACGATCCGTACGGTCTGCGGGAAGGCGTGGTAGAAGTCCGGCGCCGTGATCGGGATGATCCCGACCGCCAGCGAGACCGCCACGATCAGGATGTTGTTGTCCTGCTCCAGGCCCGCCTTGACGAGGGTCTGGATGCCGCTCGCGGCGACCGAGCCGAACAGGACGACGCCCGCTCCGCCCAGCACCGGGCGCGGTACGACGGCGATCAGCGACGCGGCCATCGGGCACAGGCCCATCAGCACCAGGAAGCCGCCGCCGGTCGCGACGACGTACCGGCTGCGGATGCGGGTCATGGCGACCAGGCCGATGTTCTGGGCGAAGGCGCTGCACATGAAGCCGTTGAAGAGGGGGCTGAGGGCGGAGCCGAGGGTGTCGGCGCGCAGGCCGGCGGCGATGGTCCGTTCGTCCGCGGGGCGGTCGACGATCTCGCCCAACGCCAGCATGTCCGCGGTGGATTCGGTCATCGAGACCACCATCACCACGCACATCGAGATGATCGCCGCGAGCTGGAACTGCGGTGCGCCGAAGTGGAAGGGGCTCGGAAAGCCGATCACGTCCGCGTCCGCGACGGGGCTGAAGTCCGTTGCGCCGAAGGGGATCGCGAGGAGCGTGCCGATCAACAGGCCGAGCAGGACGGCGATTTGCTTGACGAAGCCGCGGGTGAAGCGGCGGAGGACCAGGACGACGACGAGCGTGGCTGCGGCGAGGCCCAGGTACGTCCGCGAGCCGTAGTCGTGTGCCGAGGGGTCGGGTCCCTGCGCCCAGCCGAAGGCGACGGGCAGCAGGGACACGCCTATCAGCGTGATCACGGTGCCGGTGACGACCGGCGGGAAGAAGCGCACGGCCTTGCTGAAGAAGGGGGCGGCGAGGAAGCCGAGGAGGCCGGCGACGATCACCGCGCCGAAGATGACGGGGAGCGCGTCGGACTTGTCCTTGGTGGAGGCCACGATCGCGGTCATCGGGGCGACCCCGGCGAAGGTGACGCCGTTGACGAAGGGCAGCCGGGCGCCGATCTTCCAGATGCCGATGGTCTGAAGAAAGGTGGCGAGGCCCGCGGTGAAGAGGCAGGCGCCGGTGAGGAAGGTGAGTTCGGTGCCGGTCAGGCCGACGGCCGCGCCGACGATCAGCGGCGGGGCGACGACTCCCGCGTACATGGCGGCCACGTGCTGTAGTCCCGTGGTGGCCATCTTGAGTGCGGGGAGTTTCTCGTCGACGGGATGGACGACGGGCTCGGCTACGGCTCGGGCCTCGGGTCGGGTGGTCACGGCGGTTCCTCCGGGCGGGTAACACGTCGGCTCTGACGTGGGTTTCAGGAGGTGGTGCGCGGTCGTGCGGGACCGGGACGGAACCCAACAAAAGGGGTGGGTACGGCCGTTCCGGGGCGCGCATGATCCATGCACGCCCCGGCCACGGCCACCGGTCGAGGGCCGTCCCCCTCAACCGGAGCTCTTCAACTCAGCGACGCCGTACGGCGATTCATGCTGAGCGTGGTCAGCCCTGCGCGGCGATTCGCGCCAGGCGCTGGGCTTCCTCCCGCGTGGAGCGGGCGATCGCGTCCTCGTCGACGTGCAACAGCCGGTTGTCCTCGACGATCTGACGGCCGTTCACGAACGAGGCGGTGACCGGGGCCGCCGCGCCGAAGACCAGCGCGGTCACCGGGTCGGCGATCGAGGCGTGGGCCAGCGTGTCCAGCTTCCACAGCACCAGGTCGGCCAGCTTGCCGGGCTCCAGGGAGCCGATCTCACTTGCGCGGCCCAGGACTTGGGCGCCGCCGTAGGTCCCGAGGCGCAGGGCCTGGCGGGCGTTGAGGGCGGCCTCGCGGTGGGCGCCGAGGCGGTTGATGAGGAGGGCGTTGCGCAGTTCGGTGTGGAGTTCGCCGGACTCGTTCGAGGCGGTGCCGTCGACGCCGAGGCCGACCGGGACGCCGGCGGCGAGCATGTCGGGGACGCGGGCGATACCGGCGGCGAGGCGGGCGTTGGACGAGGGGCAGTGGGCGACACCGGTCTTCGTCCGGGCGAAGGCCGCGATGTCGGAGTCGTTCATGTGGACGCAGTGCGCCATCCACACGTCCTCGCCGAGCCAGCCGGTGGACTCGAAGTAGTCGGTCGGGCCCATGCCGAACAGCTCCTTGCAGAACTGCTCCTCCTCGACCGTCTCCGAGCCGTGCGTGTGCAGCCGTACGCCGAGCCGGCGCCCCAACTCGGCGCCTTCACGCATGAGTTCGGTGGAGACGGAGAACGGCGAGCAGGGCGCGACGGCGACCTGGGTCATCGCGTCGAAGGAGGCGTCGTGGTGCTCCCGTACCGTCGCCTCGGTCGCGGCGAGGGCACCCTCCAGGGTCTCGACGGCGAAGTCCGGGGGCAGGCCGCCGTCCTTCTCGCTGCGGTCCATGGAGCCGCGGGCCAGGGTGAAGCGGACGCCCATCTCGCGGGCGGCGCCGATGATCGCGCCGGAGAGGTCGCCGGAGCCCTCGGGGAAGACGTAGTGGTGGTCCAGCGCGGTGGTCACCCCGCCGCGGGCCAGCATCGCGAGGGAACCCTGGGCGGCGGCACGGACCATCGGCTCGTCGATGCGCGCCCAGGTCGGGTACAGGGCGACGAGCCAGTTGAAGAGGTTGTGGTCAGTGGCCAGACCCCGGGTGATCCACTGGTAGAAGTGGTGGTGGGTGTTGACCAGACCGGGAGTCACCAGGTGGCCCGAGGCGTCGATACGGCGTACGACGTTCTCCAGGCCCTCGGGTGCCTTGCCCGCGCCGAGCGACTCGATGCGGTTGCCGGCGACGACGAGGTGACCGGTGGCGTACTCCGTGTCGTTGGCGTCGACGGTCGCGATCGAACAGTTCTCGATGACGATGCGCTGAGTTGCTGCCATGGTTCGTCCTATTCGCTGTATGGAATGGGCACGGCAGGACCCGGGGATTTGAGTACCGCGGCCCGCACGGGACGGGCGGGCCACGGGTGCCGCAAAAGGAGCCGGTGGAACGGGAGTTGCTCAGAGGTTGGTGAGATCCACCGGGATCTTCGGCTCGCAGCCGTCCCGCAGGATGGTCGCCTCGATCAGCCCATAAGGACGATCGGCGGCGAAGTACACAGCACCGTCTTCGGTCCCGTTCTTCAGCCCGAACGGCTCCAAGTCCACAAGGAAATGGTGCTTGTTGGGGAGGGAGAAACGCACCTCGTCTATCTCGCCGCGGTTGTCGATGATCCGCGACCCCATTTGGTACAGGGTCTGCTGGAGCGACAGCGAGTACGTCTCGGCGAAGGCCTGGAGCATGTGCTTCCGCACCTGCTCGTAGGACTTCTCCCAACTCGGCATCTTCTGCTCGTCGTCGGACCAGTTGAAGCGCCAGCGGGCGGAGACCTGGGTGGCCAGGATGCGGTCGTAGGCCTCGGGGAGGGTCGTGTACTTGTCCTTGACGTAGCCCCAGAACTCGGAGTTGGTCGAGTTCATCACGACGAGGTCCTTGAGGCCGGATATGACCTCCCAGTTCTCACCGTCGTAGGTGATCTGGGTGACCCGGGTCTCCTGGCCCTTGCGGACGAAGGAGTGCTTGACCTCGTCGGCGCCGATGAACTGGGAGTTGGCGTCGGAGGTGTCGATCCGCTCCCAGGAGTACTCCTCGATGCGGATGCGCGCGGTCTTGATCGGCTCCTGGCTGGTCACGAAGTGCCGGGCGAGGTGGATGCCGAACTGCTCGGCGGACTCGATGCCGTGCTCCTTGGCGAACGCGTACACCGTGTTCTTGGTGGTGTCCGTCGGCAGCACGTTGGCGTTCGAGCCGGAGTAGTGGACCTCGTCCATGTCGCCGCTCAGCGACACGGACACGTTGAGGTCCTTGATGTGATGGGTGGCGCCGTCCCGCGTGATCTTGACGACTCGGTTCTCGGCCTTGCCGTACTGGTTCTGTCCAAGAATCGTGGGCATGTCTGCTAGCTCCCTCGGTATACGGAGTAGCCGAACGGGTTGAGCAGCAGCGGTACGTGGTAGTGCTCGCCGGGCTTCACGGCGAAGGTGATCGCCACCTCCGGAAAGAACACTCCGGTCGCACCGCTGTCCCGATTCGCGGGGGCGTCCTGCTGCGCATCGGCTTGCTTCTTCTCGAAATACGGCTCCACGGCGAAGTCGAGCCGTACGTGTGTGGTGCCCTCCGGCAGCGCCGGCAGGTCCTTGCACCGCCCGTCCGCGTCGGTGGCCGAGCCTCCGAGCGGCTGCCACTCCTCCAACGGGCCGCTGCGCGCGGCGAGTTGGACGGCGACACCCTCGGCGGGGCGGCCGATGCTCGTGTCCAGGATGTGTGTGGACACCGAGGCGGTGGTGCTGGTGCTCATGCTCGGGCTTCCTCTTCGACGATGCGGGCGAGCCGGATGCGGTTGATCTTGCCCAGCTCGGTGCGGACGATCTCGCGTTCCCGCTCCGGCGAGTTGCCGATCCGTTCCCTGACCGCGTCGCGCATCTGCTCGCCGGTGCGGCCGGTGGCGCAGATCAGGAAGACATGGCCGAACTTCTCCTGGTACGACAGGTTGAGGTCGAGCATCTCCGCCCTGAGGCCCTCGGAGGCGCCCGCCATGCCGCGCTGCTCGCGGGCGGAGGTGGGGTCGCCGGGCTTGGGGCGGCCGATCGGCGGGTGGCCTGCCATCGCCTCGGCCAGGTCGTCGGCGGTCAGCTCCGCCATCGCGGAGTCGCTCGCGGCGTACAGCTCCTCGGGGCCGGCGTACGGACGGGCGGCCAGCAGCCGCCGCGCCCACGCCGTGGAGGCACACGCCTCCAGGAGCGCGGCGAACGCCGCGTGCTCCTCCAGAACGTTGAACCGGACGAGCCCCGGCGGCGTGGAAGTCGAAGTCACGGCAGCCTCCGCGGCCTTGTACTGAACGGGCTGCCCAGTAGCTAACGCCCTGCGAAACACCACGTCAACACTTTGTTGAAAATTCCGGGTAACAAAGCCCACGCCGATGCCCGTCCGCCCTCACGAGGGCCCACCCGACCACACCCAGAGGCCCAGCTCAGGCACCCCTCTGACAGTTCAGCTCAGGCGTCCCGCTCGCGGTTCAGGTAGTTGTACACGGTGAACCGGCTGACCCCGAGGGCGCTCGCCACGGTCTCCACGCCGTGCCGTACCGAGAAGGCGCCGCGCGCCTCCAGTATCCGTACGACCTCCTGCTTGGCCTTGCGGTCGAGGTCGGCGAGGGGCTTGCCCTTCTTGCGCTCCATGGCGGCCAGGATGTGGTCCAGCGAGTCCGCGAGCTGCGGCAGGCGTACGGCGACCACGTCGGCACCCTCCCAGGCGAGCACGACGTCGTCGGGGCCGGCCTCGTCGGGTGGGAGCATCTCGCCGCCCATGGCGTCGACCAGCGGTTTCACGGCCGTGATGAACGGCTCGTCCCCGATGCCGGTCACCGCTCACCCTCGCCGATCACATTGAGCTGGAGCGAGACCCGGGTGGCGCCGGCCTCCAGGGTCCTGCGCAGCAGCGCGTCGACGGCGGTGAGCACCGCGTCGGTGCCGCCCTCGACCGTGTTGCCGAACGGCCCGACGTCCACGGCGTCCAGCTCCGCAGCCTCGATGACCTCCCGGGCCACCAGCGCATGCGCGGGCGCCTCGTCGAGGTCGAAGGGCTCTGTCGTGAACTCCACTCGCAATCGCACGGGCACAACCTAACGCGCGGTGCCGTTTTCCGCCGAGGCCTCTTGACAAGCTCCGACACACGGCGGCAATCTTCCATTAAGCAGAAACCATATTCCGCAATACGGAATCTTACGACGGCACCCACCACGGAAGGGAGCGCGACCCCCATGCCGGCTTTCGAATGGGACACAGCCGCAGACCAGCGCTTCAACGTCAACCTGTCGATCCTCTTCACCGAACTCCCGCTCCTGGAGCGCCCCGCGGCCGCCGCCGCGGCCGGCTTCACCGCGGTCGAGCTGTGGTGGCCCTGGGTCGACTCCCCCACCCCCGAGCAGTCCCGACTGGACGCGCTCAGGCGGGCGTTGGAGGACGCGGGCGTCCAGCTCACCGGCCTGAACTTCTACGCCGGTCAGCTCCCGGGCCCGGACCGCGGCGCCCTGTCGATCCCCGGCGAGGAGTCGGAGAGGTTCCGCGCGAACATCGACGTGGCGGCCGGCTTCGCCCACGCGCTCGGCGCCACCGCGCTCAACGCGCTGTACGGCAACCGCGTGCCCGGCGTCGACCCGGCCGAGCAGGACGCGCTCGCGCTGGAGAACCTGGTCCTCGCGGCCCGCGCCGCCGACCGGATCGGCGCGGTCCTGCTGATCGAGGCCCTGAACAAGCCCGAGTCGCCGCTGTACCCGCTCGTCAGCGCCCCCGCCGCCGTCGACGTGGTCGACAAGGTAAATGCCGCGTCCGGCCTCGGCAACGCGCGCTTCCTCATGGACCTCTACCACCTGTCCATGAACGGCGAGGAACTCCCGTCGGTGATCGAGCAGTTCGCCGCGAAGACCGGCCATGTGCAGATCGCGGACAACCCCGGCCGCGGCGCCCCCGGCACCGGCACGCTCCAACTCGAAGGCCTCCTCGACCAGTTGAGGAAGGCCGGTTACGACGGCTGGGTGGGCCTGGAGTACAAACCGGGCGACCGTCCGAGCGCCGAGGCCTTCGACTGGCTCCCGCGCGAAGCGCGCTGAACTCCCCGACGCAGCAGAGCAGTTAGAGAGGCACCCGCATGAGCAAGCTCCCCAAGGTCGCCTGGATAGGCCTCGGCATCATGGGCTCCCCCATGTCCGAGAACCTCATCAAGGCGGGTTACGACGTCACCGGATTCACCCTGGAACAGGACAAGCTGGATCGCCTGACCGCCGCCGGCGGCACCGCGGCCGGCTCCATCGCCGCGGCCGTACGCGACGCCGACGTGGTGATCACGATGGTCCCCGCGTCCCCCCAGGTCGAGGCCATCGCCTACGGCCCGGACGGCATCCTGGAGAACGCGCGCTCCGGCGCCCTGCTGATCGACATGTCGTCGATCACCCCGCAGACCTCGGTCGACCTGGCAAAGGCCGCCGCGGACAAGGGAATTCGGGTTCTGGACGCTCCCGTGTCCGGCGGTGAGGCCGGCGCGATCGAGGCCGTGCTGTCCATCATGGTCGGCGGCGGACAGTCCGACTTCGAGGAGGCCGAGCCGGTCTTCGACGCGCTCGGCAGGACGATCGTGCTGTGCGGTCCGCACGGCTCGGGTCAGACCGTGAAGGCCGCCAACCAGCTGATCGTCGCCGTGAACATCCAGGCGTGCGCGGAGGCCGTGGTCTTCCTGGAGAAGTCGGGCGTGGACCTCGCGGCGGCCCTCGACGTCCTGGGCGGCGGGCTCGCGGGCTCCACCGTGCTGACGCGGAAGAAGGACAACTTCCTCAACCGCGACTTCAAGCCGGGCTTCCGGATCGACCTGCACCACAAGGACATGGGCATCGTCACGGACGCGGCCCGCAACGTCGGCGCCGCGCTGCCCGTGGGCGCCGTGGTGGCCCAGCTGGTCGCGAGCCTGCGCGCCCAGGGCGACGGCGGCCTCGACCACTCGGCGCTGCTGCGTTCCGTAGAACGTCTGTCGGGCGCGCAGCTCTAGCCCTCCCCCCAGACCCCGGGCGGCGCCGTCGCTGACAACTGTCCTGTCGCGCCCAGGCGTTGGCGCCGCCCGGAACCATGCCCACCAGTTCAACAAATTGTCGAGGAATGCCGAACTCCTACGACACACGAAGGACGACGACTTCTTCCAGGCGGGCGAGTTGTACCGCCTGATGTCGCCCGAGGAGCGGTCCCGTCTCGTCGCGAACACTGAACCGGAGACCGAGGAACCAGAGGAATCAACAGACGGCCCGTGTGTGCCGGACGACCCGGATGAGGGGTGGTCACCGGCACCGCGCGGGCAGGGCCAGGACCGCGGCGGTGTGCGAGCCAGTGCGGTGGTGAAGGTTCCGAGGCTTCCTTCTCGACCTGAGGGAAGGAGCGCCCCGGTCCCGTCGCGTCCGCCGCGGTCCCAGCCGAACGCCTCCATGGAGGTCCCATGAAGGCCACAGACTCCGTCCGGCGGCGCGAACGTCCTGTCGCGCCCAGCCTCGCGCCGTCGGACGGCCACCACGACGAGCGCCGGATACGGACGGTCCCGTATCCGGCGCTCCTCGGCGTTTCCGGGTGCGGATCCGCCGTAGGCGCAGCAGCCTGTAGGCATGGCACACCCACCGGAACACCCGCACATCGTGGTGCACCCCCCGGCGCTGGACGGCTCCCGCCGGGTCACCACCGGCGCCGAGACGCTCGGTATCGCGTCCCACCTGGACGATGTCGTCGAGATCCTGCGGTTGGCAGACCTGGACCGGATCGAGGTCGAGGAGAGCGACCTGATCGAGTGGCAGGGTGGTGGGCCGGAGGACTGGCCCGGCCTGTCGGAACACCACGCCGAGCACCGCGATCAGTGAACCTCAAATAAACCTCTGAACCCCTCTCGCGAGGCTTCAACCACCCCTGAACGCGGGCACATTCGTCGCACGAGGCCCGCCGACACGGGGGCGGCGGGCCTCGTTCTTGGGGCCGGGTTGGTCCTGCCGTGTTCTGCCGAAACAACGCGGCGGCCCATCCTCCCGGATGGGCCGCCGCCTTTGCGCCTCCGCCGCCTTTGCGCCTCCGCCGCCTTTGCGCCTCCGCGTCCTACACCTTCAGGGGCCTGATCGACGTCGGTGCATGGCCCGGTTCGGTCGCGATCTCCTCGAACTCCACCACCGCGCTGATGTCGTTCGTCTTGCTCATCGCGATGTTGGTGACGCGTTCCAGGATCGCTTCTACGACGACCGGGACCCTGAACTCCGCCGCCAGCTTCTTGGCCTGCTCGAAGGCCGTGGCGAGGTCGGCGGGGTCGGTGACGCGGATGGCCTTGCAGCCGAGGCCCTCGACGACCTTGATGTGGTCGACACCGTAGACGCCCAGCTCAGGGGAGTTGATGTTCTCAAATTCCAGGTTGACCTGGAAGTTGATGTCCAGGCCGAGCTGGGCCTGGCGGATGAGGCCCAAGTAGGCGTTGTTCACGAGGACATGGACGTACGGGATCCGGTGCTGTGCGCCGACCGCGAGTTCCTCGATCATGAACTGGAAGTCGTAGTCGCCGGAGAGGGCGACCACGGACGCGTCGGGGTCGGCCTTCGCGACGCCCAGAGCGGCCGGGATCGTCCAGCCGAGGGGGCCCGCCTGGCCGCAGTTGATCCAGTGGCGCGGGCGGTAGACGTGCAGCATCTGGGCGCCGGCGATCTGGGAGAGGCCGATCGTGGAGACGTACCGGGTCTCCGGGCCGAAGGCCTTGTTCATCTCCTCGTAGACGCGCTGCGGTTTGATCGGGATGTCGTCGAAGTGCGTACGGCGCTGGAGAGTCGACTTCCGTTCCTGTGCCGCGGCCGCCCACGTCGAACGGTCGGGGAGGGTGCCCCGCGCCTTCAACTCCCTTGCCACCTCCACGAACAGCTCCAGCGCCGCCTTCGCGTCGGACGCGATGCCGTAGTCGGGGGCGAAGATCTTGCCGATCTGGGTGGGCTCGATGTCGACGTGGACGAACGTCCGGCCGGCCGTGTAGACGTCCAGCTTGCCGGTGTGGCGGTTGGCCCAGCGGTTGCCGATGCCCAGGACGAAGTCGGACTCCAGGAAGGTCGCGTTGCCGTAGCGGTGCGAGGTCTGGAGGCCGACCATGCCGGCGTTCAGCTCGTGGTCGTCGGGCAGGACGCCCCAGCCCATCAGGGTCGGGACGACCGGAGTTCCCGTCAACTCGGCGAATTCGAGGAGGAGTTCGGCCGCGTCCGCGTTGATGACACCGCCGCCCGCGACGATCAGCGGGCGTTCGGCGGCGTTCAGCATCCCGAGCGCCTTCTCGATCTGGGCCCGGGTCGCGGTCGGCTTGTAGGCCGACAGCGGCTCGTACGTCTCCGGGTCGAACTCGATCTCCGTGAGCTGCACGTCGATCGGGAGGTCGATGAGGACCGGGCCGGGGCGGCCGGAGCGCATCAGGTGGAAGGCCTGCTGGAAGACGCCCGGGACCTGGGCCGCCTCCAGGACGGTCACCGCCATCTTCGTCACCGGGCCCGCGATCGACGCGATGTCGACGGCCTGGAAGTCCTCTTTGTGGATCACGGCGGTCGGGGCCTGGCCCGTGATGCACAGGATCGGGATCGAGTCGCTGATCGCGGAGTAGAGGCCGGTGATCATGTCGGTGCCGGCCGGGCCCGATGTGCCGATACAGACGCCGATGTTGCCCGGGCCGGTACGGGTGTAGCCCTCGGCCATGTGCGAGGCGCCCTCGACATGGCGGGCGAGGGTGTGGTGGATGCCGCCGGAGGCCTTGAGCGCGGCGTAGAAGGGGTTGATCGCGGCACCCGGGACGCCGAACGCGTCGCTGACGCCCTCGCGCTTGAGGATCTCGACTGCCGCGCGGGCAGCGGTCATACGAGCCATGGAGTACTCCTGCTTCGGCTGTCGGAATCACATCACCGGCGCGCCCCGCGGTGAAAACTCCTTGCGAGCTTCTGACTTCCGCATGAACTTCCGTATCGCGGAATCTAACTTCTACTATCTGGAAGTAATGTAAGTGGGGTGACCGAGGCCGTCAAGAGACGGACAAGCAGGGGTTTTCAGGAGGACTATGGGGCTCATGTCCGAGAGCGTGCCGGTGCGCTGTCCCGCCTGCCGACGAGAGCACGTCTACGCCGCACCGTCGTATCCCTGTGTGTGCGGGGCCCCCGTCGCCCCGCCGCTGGACCAACGCGGCGTGGCGACGGTCGTGACCTACCGCGTGTGGGACGAGGACTGGATCGCGGTCCGCTGCGCGGCCTGCGGCCGGCTCGACGAGTGGCCGTACCCGGAGCTGGGCTGCCCGTGCGGGACCCTGCTGCGGATTCCCGTCGCGGGCGCGGAACCCACGTCGGAACCCGCCGCGAGGACCACCAAGGTCGGCGCCGACACCGAAGGCCGCCCCGCGTTCCAGCCCGTCACGATCCGTACCGCGCGCGACGCGGTCACCGCCGCCGCGCTGTATCTGCGCTGGCTCGGCTACCGGGACATCCGCCGCGCCGACCAGCGGCCCCCGTCCGGCATCGGCCTCGCCGCCCGCGGCATCCTGGCGCAGGTCGACCCGACCGTACGGCCGGCCTCACTGCGCGACGTGGAGTGCCTGTGGCTGACGGCCATGACGGAGTCCACCGAGTGCGTCTACTTCTCCCTCGCCGGTTACGCCGACGACGCCCGCGCCCGCGCGGACGCCCTCCGCGTCCCCCTGTTCGTCCTCGACCTCACGGGGACGCCGCAGCCGGTGAACGACCTGGCCGACCAACTCGACGCGGCGGGGAGTTAGTTGAGCGGTCGGGGGCGGGGTCGGTTTATGGCGACCCCGGCCGGTCGTGACGGCAGACGGCAGACTCCCGGCGGCGGCCAGCGGGCGACTAGTCGTCGGACGCACACCCACCGGCACCCGCCAACACCCCTACCTCACC